>CAZIIX010000025.1:0-11945 GCA_964539345.1 uncultured Actinomycetes bacterium
TGCTGTCCATCGTGCGGCTGCGCTCGGACCAGATCAGCCAGGCCGAGATCGCCTATTACTTCACGGCTCTGGCCCTCGGGCTGCTGTCCGGCATCGGACGGTCGTCGCTGTGGATGCCGGCGCTGTTCGCGACCGTTCTGCTGCTGGTGCTCTACGCGGTCGACCATCCGCGTCTGCTTCGTGCCCAGCATCGCCGCATCGTGACGCTGGACCGCGCGTATCTGGATCCGACCGAACTGCGCGGCGCCGTCGAGGCCCTGGTGCACGGCACCGTGACGCGACTGGAGGTCCTGGAGACCGACCTGGTCCGGGACACCACCGCGGTCGACGTGCGCTACCGTGCCACTTCCCGCACGACCCCGGCGACCGGCGCTGCACCGTGGGATTGGCAGCGCGCCATGGGATCCGACCCGGTCCGGCTGCCGGCGCCGTTCCCGGTCGGGGCCAACGGATCCGCGCCGTACGCACGTGTCGGCGCCGTCCGACCCGACCCCGCCGCCTGGGGCGAGCAGGGCCCGGCCTGGGGCGAACAGGGCCCGGCCTGGGGCGAGCAGCACGCCACCACCTGGGGCCAGCACGACTCCGCCGACGGGAGGCGATGACCATGACCGTCATGACGAGCCGCACCGAGGACGTCATCGGACCGCGACTGTCCGGTTTGCCCTCCGTGTCGCTGGACGAGTTGACCGAGCAGGCCGAGTTGCAGACCCGGGTGGATCGCAAGTACCTGGTGACGATCCCGGTCCTCGCCGCGATGCTCGACGCGCTGTCCGGGAGCGACGCCGGCGGCGGTGCCAACGGCGGGCCCGGCGGTTCCGGCGGCGGCCGCGGGGGTGTCGCCGCACTGGAGATCGACGGGCGGCGCCGCTTCCACTACGCATCGCAGTACTTCGACACGGCCGATCTGCTGTGCTTCCGCGAGCACCGGCAGGGTCGCCGCCGGCGGTTCAAGGTGCGCACCCGCACCTACACCGATTCGGGTGAGTGCATGCTCGAGGTCAAGGCCGTCTCGCCGCGCGGCCAGACCGTCAAGGAGCGGATGCCCTACGCCGCTGACGACGCGGACCGGCTCACGGCGGACGCCACCCGGTTCGCCGCGGACATCCTGGAGGGCAATCCGGCCGTGGCCCGGCTGGTTCCCACCGTCGCGACGACCTATCACCGCACCACGCTGCTTGATCTCGCCGCGCGGTCGCGGCTGACCATCGACACCGACCTGGGCTTCGTCGGCCCGGCCGCCGCGGTGGGCGCGCCGCCGGGGACGGCGATCGTGGAGACGAAGACCAGTGGCCGGCCGGGCCGCGCGGACCTGGCCCTGCATCGGCTCGGGGTGCGCCCGGTCTCGGTGAGCAAGTACTGCATCGGGGTGGCGCTGCTGCACCCGACCGTGCCGGCCAATCGATGGAACCGCGTGCTGCACCGGCACTTCGGTGCTGGGCGGCTGTGACGTGCCAACGGAGTAATCCCGTCGGACAGGTCGGGATTGCCCAGCGGTGCGACACCGACGATCGCTGCCGGTGAGTGCCGCGCCGGCTGTGGATCGCGGCTGGCAACGAGGCATTGGCGTACGCGACCGCGATCGTCCAGTCCGTCCGCTCTGATCGTCGGTGGGCCAATCCTGGCGACCTGCGTCATCACCTCTCGCACTTCCGACTGCCCGATGTCGACCAGCCGCCGGTGCCCGTCACGATGGCAGCTTCCTGCCATTCCGACCTGTCCGGGGGCCCTCACGCCATACGTTCACGGCGGTTGTTTCGACTACTCACAGAAAGGAATGAAATGACCGCCATCACCAAGTCCCGTTCCGCATCGACCGCTGTGATCGGTATCGGTGCCGTCGGGCTCCTGCTGGGTGCGATCAGCACCATGTACATCGCCGGCATGTTCGGCTTGTCCATCTCGTTCGCCAATCAGATCATCACCGCGGTGTCGGTGGGGGGTTGGGTTCTCGCGGTAGTCATGGCCGCCATCAGTGGTGGCATCGCCGGCGCAGTGATCGCCACCGCCCGGTGGGCGATCACCCGCTGGGGCAAGGCCGCAGCGGCTGCGTAACGACATGGCGCAACTCACGCTGTCACAGCGTGAATCCTCAATCGCCCACGGCGGCCTCGCACGCACCGCGGTGCCAGCCGCAGGGGCCGCCGTGGCGATTGCCCTCGGCGGGTTCATGCTGGGGTATTTCTCGATGCGAAACGCGGGCAGCCCGGTCGTCTCCGCACACCCGGAAGAGATGGGCTTCGTCACCGCGCTGGGCGGCGTGTTGGCGCACAACGTACCGACCACGCTGCTGCTCATTTCGGGAGTACTGACCGCAGGGCTCACTGCCGCCTTCGGCAGCTTCCTTACCTGGGTGTTCATCGGAGCGACGTTCGCATCGTCGGTCGCAGCCCTCGGGCTGGGGACGGTTGCCACGACAATCTGGCCGTACGTACCCCTCGAATTCGCCGGTTTCCTCGGTGCGGCGCTCGCTGGCATGTACCCGGTTTCCTGCGCGATCCGCGCCAGGATGAGCGGTGATCGAACCGTCCGCCGCGCGTACCGCGATGCACTCCCGGCGACATTCCGGTTCGCCATGCTGGCGATACTGCTGATCTGCGGTGGCGCGGTCATCGAAGCATTCATCATGGTTGGAAGGTGACCACATGACGACACCACTGACACGCCCTGCTCCCATTCGCGGCGACGTGGCGAACGACCCGCCACGCACCGCGCCCGAGACCGCGCCGCATCCAGTGCGGCCGACCTCCCGGGCGATGTGGGCCTACTCGCTGGTGGTGCTCATCGCGCTCCTGTGCGCGAAACTTCCCAGAATCATGCGTTCCGTCGAAGAAGCACGCCGGGCCGATCCGGAGCAGACCGCAGAAATCACCGACTCGCGAGTCCTCGCGCTGGCCATCAACATCGGTGTCGCCCTCGCCCTCACGGCGGCATTGATCTTCGTTGTCCTCTACCAGTCCCTGGGCCGCGCACTGGAGAAATATGTGTACACGGCGTCGCTGCCAGTGGCCGGCCGGCACCGCAGCGGGCTGTTCTTCCTGGTGTCCACCGCGAACCTCGTCGTCGTCTATGGGGTGGAACTCGGCACCGGGCAGCTGCGCCTGGCGGGACTGCCGTTGGCGCACCTCCTCATCGCCGCACTCTCCCTGGCGCTTCTGGTGCTCTTCCGATCGCGACTGCGCGGTCTACGGCGACAGCGAGTAGCGATCCTGGCCGCGATCTGCCTTGCGTACGGCCAATTGGCGTTGCTGATCTGAATCCCGCGCGCACCGACCCACACCCAGAACAGGAAGGTCCTGAGATGTCCCGGAGCACCTCGGAAAATTCCCTCATGACGCTGCTCTGCCGGGTACTGGCCGCGGCCAACATACCGCTGATCGGCCTGGCCGCGACGCTGGCATTGCTCGGCGACGAACAACCACCGCACCTCGCCGTTCTACTCGGCTGCGGGATCGGCATCGCTGCCGTCGATGTGGCGATCCTGATGCTCACCTCCCGGATCCGGGCCGGGATGTTCTTCGCCGTCTGCGGCGTCATCCTTGCCGGAGTCTTCTGGTCGGTCCGCGCGCCCGGTACTTCTGCCGTCCTGCTGGCGATCGGTCTCGCCGTTTCCATTGCGCTGGCTACGATCTTCGTGCTGCGCTGGGCCACAGCATCGGACAGCCGCCCGGTGCCGAGCAGATGGTAGCGACCGCCTCCCCCGAGGCTGTCGTGGTGCCGACCCGCAACGGGCCGACCCGGCGCCAGCGTGCGCTGTGGTTCCGCCGTGCCCGCCGGGCAGTGCGGTCGCTGGCCGCGCTCGAAACCTTGAACGCCCTCGGCTGGCAGTGGTCCGTGCGCCAGTTCCTCACGGCGCGCAGGATCGCGGTGGGAATCGTGTGCGCCATTGCGGCGGGCCTCGGGAAAATTCTCGGCGATCTGGCAGCCGCGGTGCTGCCACCGACCCCGCAGTGGACCCACCTACTGGGCATGGCCATGGCCGGTATCGCGTGCTACGTGGCCGTTGTCGGACTGTGCCGGGACATCTTCACCCGGCGGCGAACCCAGGTGGCTGCCCCCGCGGCGCTGCCGTTCTACCGGGCAATCGATATTCCCGTCGGGGCCGTGGCGGCTCATCGCGCCGTGATGCCGATACTCACGATGACGATCGCAGTGTCGCTCGCGCTTGTCGCCTTCGGCGGCGCAGCCGCCATCGGCACAACGCTCACCGCCGCCGCGGTGTTGACCTGCATCTGTGGGGGACTCGCCCGCACCTGCACAGCCCTGTTCCTCGCCCGCCGGCCCCGCGTGAGCCGGCGACTGAGCATCGGGGCCGTCGCCGTGCTGAGCAGCGCGTGCCTCGGCATCGGCGTGGCGCTGCGCCCACTCCTCGGAGCCTTCGGCCCGGCTGGCGACGCACCTGCCGGCACCGACCTCGACGCGACCGACCTGGCCGGTGCTGCCGATCTCGCGGCGCGTTGGGCCCGCGGCGGCTGGACGCTCCTCCCGTCGTTGGTCACAGTGGCGATCACACTGGGCGCCGTCGTCACCATGCAATGGCGCGCGCTGCGCGACCGCAGCTACGTCATCGATACCGGATCGGCCGCTGTGCGCGCCCGCCAGCACGGCGCCCGCCCCACCACCTGGGTCGCTGTGGCCTGCGCTCGATGGATCCGCAACAGTCCGCACCACGCACTGCTGATGCGCACTCTGGGCGCTGCCATCATCCTCACCCCCGCACTCCTGGTAATGGCCACCGCGGCCCGAGCGGTGCCCGGTGGGTTCGTCGGCACCCTCGACCGCGCACTGGCCATTGTGCTGATGGTGACCAGCCTGGCCGCCGGTGAGTCGCTGGCGGCCACCATCGGCTGGGCGGCGGTGGGCCCCACCCTGCGCAACACCTGGGAATGGGGCGCATCGGCGCGATCGATCGCCGGCGGATACCTCGGCGTCGTCGTGCTGCACGCCGGGCTTCTCGGCGTGATCGCCGTGCTGCTGAGCACGGCAGCCCACGGTTCACCGACCTTCACGCTGCTCCCGCTTGCCTTCGGAACAGCACTCTTCGGCAGCCTGGCCGACCTGCTGCAACCCGGCAGACAGCAGCCGGACGGCAGCTCGACAACCACGATGACGGCCGCCCTCATCGCGGTCGCCGGATCCTGTGCGCTGCTCGCCACCGTACTGGCCACTGCGGCCGCCACGGCGATCTCCGCGGTGTCCGTCATCTCCCTACTAGTGATCGGAGGATCGTGGTGGCTTGTGCAGCGACGCCTACAGCAGCCCCCGTTCTGACGCTGGATCGCGTCACCGTCGGGTACCGCATCGACAGCCCGGTGCTCACCGGCCTGTCGGCCGAGCTCAGCGGCACCGGCCTGATCGAACTCGCCGGCCCCAACGGCAGTGGCAAATCGAGCCTGCTCGAGGTGATCGCCGGCACGCTACGGCCCTGGGAAGGTGCGGTCGAAATCTGCGGCGAACCCGCCCACAGCCCGGACGCCCGGCAGCTCCGCCGCGTCTGCCGCACTCGGCCGTCCGTCTACCCGCAGATGTCCGTCCGCGACCACCTGCATCTGGTCGCCGGGCTCACCGACGTCGACAGCGCCGATGTTCGTGCGCGAGCCACGCGCTACGGGCTGGACCCATGGTTCGGACAGGACGCTTCGGAACTATCCGCCGGCAACCTCCGCAAACTCTGGTTGATGCTGTGCACCACCGGCGACACCCCGCTTCTCGTGCTCGACGAGCCGTTCACCGCCTTGGACCAGCACAGCGCGGAAGTGCTCCGATCCGAGATCGCACGGTGGTCCCGCCAGCGGCTGGTACTGCTGATCGACCATCAAGGCGCCTGCACACAGGCCCGCAGCGGCTATCTCGACCTGACAGCGCCCCGCCGCAACGTGCGAGGTGACGTGGCATGCGCATAGCTGCCCATGGGCTCGGGGCGTCGTTCAACGACCGCACCGTCCTCGATGATGTCACCTTCACGGCCGAACCCGGCTCGATCACCGCGATCGTCGGCTCCAACGGCTCGGGAAAATCCACTCTCTTCCGTCGCATGATCGGACTGGTGCGCGGGCCGGGCAGCACCCTGTTCGATGGCCACAGGTATCCGGCGCTGCCCGATCCGACCAGTCACGTCGGCGTGTCGCTGGGGACCACCGGCTTCTACCCGCGACTCACCGTCGAACAACATCTGCGTGCCGCCCGCGCCGACCGCGCCGCCCTGCCACACATCGTCGACCTCGTCGGCCTGCCCGATGCCACACACCTGCGCCCGGCACAGCTCTCCCTCGGCATGAAGCAACGCCTCTCCTGGGCCCTGGCGATCGCGCGCACACCGCAAGCTCTCATCATGGACGAACCGGATACCGGGCTGGACGCACACGGGCTCGCGGACGTCTCCGCATTCCTCCGCGGCTTCGCTCATGACGGAGGGACGGCAATCGTCTCCTCCCACCGACTGGACCTGATCGACCGCATCGCCGACACCATCCTGTACCTGGTCGGCGGACGTCTCCGGGCAGCCAAGGAGCCGGAGCCGGATCGGCCCGCTGCGCATGCGGCGACGATCGTCCGCAGCACGGAAACCGGGTCGCTGCGGACGGTGCTCGAGGCCGCCGGGGCCAACATCGACGCGCGCGGCGACGGCGCTCTCCGCGTGGTCGGATGGACACCGGAATCGGTGGCGTCCGCCGCCGTGGCACACGCCGGCATCCTGATCGAAATCCGCACTGAATACACCACCACCGAAATGGCGTACTTCGACGCCGAGAGAGAATCCCTATGATCTCCACCGCTTATTCGCTCACCAAATTCGACCTCTGGGTGCTGGTGCGGGCGCGCTGGTGGCGCATCGCTCTGCTGGCACTCGCGACTCAACAGGCACTGACCGTGCTGGCGATGAAGACCATCCTGGCAATCCCGCCCGAAGCCGGCACGGAACCCACCGACGTGCACCGATTCGAAATCGTCCTCTTCGTCACGAAGAACCTGCCGGTGGCACTCCTGGTGGCGATCTGCGCGGCCGCGGTCGTAGCCGGCGGCGATTTCCGTCATGGGTCGTTCGTGCGTACATTCGCGATGTTCCCGCATTATCCTGCGATAGTGCTGGCACGGGTCACGCTGGGCGCGGTGATCAGTGGCGGGATCGCATTGTTCTCCGCCGGTACTGCCACGCTGGCAGCCAGCGCACTCGGCGTCGGCGTCGCCGGCGGCACCGGCCTGCAATGGACCGGGCTGATCTTGGGCAGCATGGCGGGAGCCGCGGCGCTCGGTGCGCTGGTCGCCCTGATCGCCTTCGTCGCCAGGTCTCCCGTCACGGCCATGATCGGCGCAGCGGTGTGGATCCTCCTCGCGGAACCGGTCGCCACTGGCGTGTTTCGGCCCATGCTGGGGGACACGATGTCGCAACTACTCCCCATGGCCGCTGCCCAAGGCCTGATGCCCACACCCCCGGGGCTGATCGGTGGCCTGCTGACCAGCGCCACGCAGGTGAATCCGTTGGTCGGCTGCGCGGTACTGGCCGGCTATATCGGGCTGGCATCCGCAGCCGTTCTGACACAAGGGGCGGTGCGGACGCGAACGGCCGTGATCGCCTGAAGCCACGGCGGTGCACGGAAACGCTCCGCGGTATCGGCATCTCGCGAGCCGGCGCTGACGCCGTCATCGACGCGAAGTGCAAGCAACGGTGTTGCTTCCGGTTTTCACAGTGAACACTGCCGCTGATGGATCTCGATGCCGTGCGCCAATCCGTGGCAGCTTGCTGCCATTTCGGCCCGCCCCGGCATGCGATCCGATTACATTCGTCGCACAGCAGCACAGGCCACAACACGAAGGCGCATCGACATGGCCTCGGCAACGACAACCGACCGCAAGCCCACGACCCGCGCCATCGTGCAGCGCGCGGCAGCAACCATCGCGACGCTGGCACTGGCCCTGGTCGCTGCGCCAACCACGTCGGTGGTCAGCAGCGCGCCCGCATCCGGGATCGATTCACAGGTGGTGACAACGACGCCGTCACCCGACTGCATCCTGTGCGGTTTGGTCGGACTCTAACCGGTCTGCTACACCCACCCGTACTTGGCGGCCTTGATCCCGGCCTCGAAGCGACTGGACGCGCCGAGCAGATCCATCACCGCCGCCACCCGCCGACGCATGGTGCGCACGGAAACGTTCAGCCGGCGGGCCGCGACCTCATCGGTGACCCCCGTCATCAAGGCCTCAACGACCTCGATGACGATGTCATTGGCAAGAGAGTCCTCGGCGCCGAACCCGATCGAGTGCGCATTCTTCCACTGCAACGCGAATCGCTCATAGAGGGTGCGGACCAATGCGTTCTCCCGCACCGCCAGATACGGCAGACCGAGTTGATCCTCCTCAACGCCGATGAATGTATGGGACCGATCGATGATCACCATTCGGTACGGAACCCGCGTGGCCACTTTGATCTTCGCGCCCTGCTCGGTCAACTGAGAGAGATACCTCAACACCTCCGCGCAACGCACAGCATCCGCCTGATACAGGACGCAACAGTGCGCGCCCCGCGCCAGCAACGACACGTCCTCTTCCCACGAACTTCGGAGGAATTCGAGCGGATACGGGCCACCGGGGAGCATAGAGAGGAATTCTTTCGCCGAGGTGCCCAGATCGCCTAACTCGGCGCGCATCTCCTCAATCGTGGTGATCATCGTTGCGGCGGAGGCACCGCGAGCAATCGCCTCGGCCCGCGCATGCGGCGTGGGATGATCGTCCGCGTCCGGAGGCTTCGGATCGTCGTACATCACACGTCACCTCGCACGCCGCACTCACATCATCGTTCCCGAAACAGCATGTATGAGGCCCGAGTCTAGGTGAGATTGCGGTGCGGGAGGCAAAGACCGCCCGGTGTCCGCCCCATTCCGCGAGAACGACGCGCCACACGGCGAAGTCGTCGACCTGCGGCGCAAACGAACCCGATCGCCATCTGCAGCTGCGCGCACACGTCCTCCGTCATACCGGCCGGGGTGGCAACGCGCCGACCGTCGGGAGCATGCTGGAGAGTGCGGTCGCCGTCCGACGGCCACGTCGCGATGTCCGGGAGGTAACGGGACGGATGACGGTGCCGACCACTTCCACGCCTGCCGCGGTCGAGGCCGTGCCGGCCGAGCGCCGGGTGGCGCTGACCATCGGCGGCATGTCCTGCAGCTCGTGCGCGGCACGGGTGGAGCGCCGGTTGAACCGGCTCGACGGGGTGCGCGCCAGTGTCAACTATGCGACCGGACGCGCCATGGTGGATGCGCCGGCGACGATGCCGACCGACGCGTTGATCGGCACGGTCGAGGCCACCGGCTACCGCGCCGAGCCGTACACCCCGGCCGCACCGCGGGAGTCCGGTCGGGAGCGCAGCGCCGCCCGGATGCTGTGGCTGCGGCTGCTGGTCGCGGTGGTGCTGTTCATCCCGCTGTCCGACCTGGCGATCCTGTTCGCGGTGTCGTCCGCGGCGCGGTTCCCCGGATGGCGGCTCGTTCTGACCGTGTTGGCCCTGCCGGTGGTCATGTGGTGCGCCGCCCCGTTCCACCGGGCCGCCTGGTCGGCGGCGCGTCATCGGCTGGGCACCATGGACACCCTCGTCTCGCTCGCGGTGCTCGTCTCGGCCGGCTGGTCGATCGTCACCGTCTACCTGCGGGCGAACCCGGTCTCCGACGCCGGATGGTGGGCCGCGCTGCGCTCCAGCGGTTCGATCTATCTGGAGACCGCCGCCGGCATCACCGTCTTCGTCCTCGCCGGGCGCTACTTCGAGGCCAAGGCGCGACGCAGCTCCGCGGCGGCATTGACCGCGCTCGCCGCGCTGACCGCCAAGGACGCGGTCGTGCTGCTCCGGGATGGCTCGGAGCTGCGGCTGCCCATCGAGGAGTTGAAGGTGGGGCAGCGGTTCGTCACGCGCGCCGGGGAGCGCATCGCGACCGACGCGGTGGTGGACAGCGGCACGGCCGTGGTGGACATGTCCGCCATGACCGGCGAGTCCGCGCCCGTCCCGGTCTCCGACGGGGGCGAGATCGTCGGCGGAACCACCGTGATCAGCGGCTATCTGGTGGCGACGGCCAGTGCGGTGGGCGGCGAGACGGCGCTGGCCGGCATGGTCGCGCTGGTCGAGCGGGCACAGTCCGAGAAGGCCGGCACGCAGCGGCTGGCCGACCGGATCGCGGCGGTGTTCGTCCCGGTCGTCCTCGGCCTGGCGCTCGCCACGCTGGCGGGCTGGCTGCTGGCCGGGCAGGCCACCGATGCGAGCATCGACGCCGCGCTGGCCACGCTGGTGATCGCCTGCCCCTGCGCGCTCGGCCTGGCGACGCCGACGGCGCTGCTGGTCGCGTCCGGACGGGCCGCGCAGCTGGGGATCTTCATCACCGGCCACCGCTCGTTGGAGGCGACGCAGTCGGTGTCCACCGTCATCCTGGACAAGACCGGGACGATCACGGCCGGGACGGTCGCGCTACGGACGATGTCGTCGGCGCCGGGCGCGGAGGCGATCCCGTGGCTCGCCTGGGCCGGTTCGGTGGAGGCGGTTGCCCAGCACGCCGTCGCCGCGCCCATCGCCCGGGCCGCCCGCCGCAATTTCGGCGAGCTCGCCGCGGTGCAGGGCTTCACCGAGCTGCCCGGCCGCGGCGTGGCCGGCACGGTGGACGGGCACGATATTGCCGTGGGCAACGCCCTGCTCGCGGCCGACCGCGGTCTGACGGTGCCGGAGGGGTTGCGCGCCAGGTACGACCAGGCGGAGGCGGCCGGTGACACGGCCGTGCTGGTCGCGGTCGACGGCGCCGTCGTCGGCCTGCTGTGGATGGCGGACGCGATTCGCCCGTCCGCGGCCCCGGCGATCGACCGGCTGCGCCGCATGGGCCTGCGCACCGTGCTGCTGACCGGCGACAACGAGCAGGCCGCGCGCCGCGTCGCCGGATCGGTGGGCATCGACGACGTCATCGCGCAGGTGATGCCCGCCGACAAGGCGGCGGTCGTCCAGCGGCTCCGCGACTCCGGGCAGCGGGTGGCGTTCGTCGGTGACGGGGTCAACGACGGGCCGGCATTGGCGACCGCCGATCTGGGAATGGCGATCGGGCAGGGAACCGACGTCGCGATCCAGGCGGCGGACATGATCCTCGCGCGGTCGGACCTGACGGCGGTGCCGGACGCGATCGACCTGTCCACGGCCACGCTGCGCACGATCCGGTGGAACTTCATCTGGGCGCTGGGCTACAACGTCGTGGCGCTGCCGATCGCCGTGGCCGGGCTGGCGAACCCGCTGCTGGCCAGCGCCGCGATGGCGCTGTCGTCGCTGTTCGTCGTGAGCAATAGCCTGCGGCTGCAACGGTTCTCCCCGCGATCCTCGGCCGGGGCCGGGCCGGCCGGCGATGACGAATCGGCTCCGCCGCGCCCGGCTACTGCCGGCGCGCCCGCGAACGCGTGAACTCCTCCCAGGCCAGCTGCCCGGGGTCGGACGCGGTCGCCGCGGACGTGTCCGCCGGCCCGAGGCCGCCCGCCCGCCACCACTGCACCATCAGGGTGACGACCACCGCCAGCAGCGGGATCTCCCCGCCGATCCACGCGATCAGCGCGCCCAGCCGTTGGTCGGAGAGCTGGTCGGGCAGCCACGGCAGGGACAGGTAGCCGTAGAACACCAGGCCCATCACGGATTGCTTGGTGAGGATGGCGATGCCGAACACGGCGTCGATCGGCATGAGCACGACGACGAGGCCGAGCCGCGCCAGGTGCGGGATGCGATGCGGCAGGGGGTCGATGCCGACGATCTGCCAGTACAGGAAGTAGCCGGTGACCAGGAACGCGATCATGGCCAGCTCGTGGAACCAGTGGTAGCCGACGACGTAGCCGAAGATCGGCGTCAGGTACAGCCCGAACAGCAGCGCCGCGTAGATCGTCACGGCGGCGAACGGGTTGGTGAGCACCCGGACCGGCCAGCTCCCGATCAGCCAGCCGAGGCG
>CAZIIX010000025.1:12045-15709 GCA_964539345.1 uncultured Actinomycetes bacterium
CGAACGGGTTGGTGAGCACCCGGACCGGCCAGCTCCCGATCAGCCAGCCGAGGCGCTCCGCCGGCCCGGGCGCCGGTCCCGGTTCGGGTCCGGATTCGGCCGGGGCGCAGCACTCTCGGACCAGCGTCACCGGCCCGCCGAGGACCAACAGCACGGGGACGACCATCGTGGCGATCATGTGCGCAGCCATGTGCACGCTGAACGCCGCCTCGCCATAGGCCGCGACCCCGGAGGAGCTCGCCAGTACCAGGCAGGCGCACCCGGCCAGGAACGCGACGGTCCGGCCCGACGGCCACCGGCGTCCGGCACGGCGGACGCGGAGCACCCCGCCGAGATACAGCGCGGCCGCGAGGATGCCGGCCGTCCCGAGCAGCAGGTCGAACCGCCAATCCATGACGAGGCTCTCGGCGGTCGGCGGCTCCGGCAGGGTGAAGCCGAGCTGCTGGCTGGAGGGCGTGGTCGGTTGGACCAGGAACGCGGCCGCCGGCTGCTGCGCCATCGCGACGGACGCCCCGAGACCGGCTCCCAGCAGCACGATCTGGAGGCTCAGCCACCAGCGGAGCCGTCCGGCGCTGCGGGGGCCCGCGCGACGCGCCCCCGCACGCGCCCCGCGACGACGCCGGCACAGCGCCCAGACCGTTGCGGCGGCGACCAGGATCACCCCGCCGGTCTTCGCCATCGCCAGCGCACCGTACTGCGTCGTCAGGAGCTGCGACGGGGCAATCATGTTGGCGCCCAATGCGAGTCCGGAGAGCGCCACCGCCACGCCACAGACCACCGTCATACCGATGACCCGCCCTATCGCCGATTCCAGCCCGGCCCCCGATTCCCTTCCGGCCCTCGCACCCGGCGCCCCCGCCGATCCGGGACCGGACGCACGGCGCCGCAGCCGGTCCCACGCTGCCACCGTCGCCCCGAACCAGACCGCGACGGCCACCACGTGCAGCACGATTGCCGTCGTATCGACGTCATGGCCCAGACCCTCGCCGGCATTGCCGACCACCACCGGCGGCACCAGCGCCAGACCGGCCAGGAGCCCCACCCCCACCACACCGGCGACGGTCAGCACCGAGCGGACGGCGACCGCGACCACGGTGCACACCAGCGCCGCGACCAACCAGCCGCGGGATGGCAGCGTCTGGGTGATGACCGCGGCCAGATGCCCGCTCTCGGCCAGTCGCGAGATGGGTTGCCCGACAGTGTTTGCCGCACTCATCGGCGTCAGCAGCACGGCGCACACCGCCCAGATCGGCGCCGCGCGGCGAGCGAGGGACACGGCCGCGTACCCGTCCACCGTGATGTGCCCGCGGCGCGTCGGAGCGGTGCACAGCGCCGCGAACGCGAGCGCTCCGACCGTGACGGCGCCGGCGAGGTCGGCCCCGATGCGCAGCGCGGCCGTCGCCAGGGCGGTGGGCCAATGCGGATAGCCGAAACCGCCGCTCGAGTAGTTCGCCGGACCGCGAACCGCCACCGCAACGAGCCCGACGGCGAACGCGGCCAGCACCGCCATGACGAGCGGCGTCACGAATCCCCTCGCACCGGCGCGCGGCCTCCACGCCACGCTGCGCGGCCGCCGGCCCCCGCCGTCGGTCAGCGGCGGCGACACGGCATCCGTGCGCGGCGTGGTCATCGAACCGTGAGATCCCCCTCAACATTCGGTCGTCGCGGGCCGGCCCGGTGGGTATAGCGTCGATGACGGAAGCCCCAGGAACAGTCGACCAGTGCGGAGGGCCCCATGCTAATGCTCAGCGCGGATTCCGGCGGCGGCAGCGGAGCGGGCAGCAGCGGCATGAGCGGCTCCAGCGGTGCGATGACCGGAGTGCCGGGCAGCGGCATGAGCGGTGACCATGCGGGGATGACGATGCCGCTGTTGCCGACATGGCTGGTGACGGTGTGGATCGTCGCGCTGGCGCTCGTGGTCGCCCTGCACCTGTGGCACGTCTGGTCCATGACCGGCCGACCGCGGCTGTGGCATGTGAGCCACGTGGTGATGGCCGGCGGGATGATCGCCATGTACGCCGTGCCGCAGCAGGGCCATGAGGTCGTCTATGACGTCGGCGTCGTCGTCTTCGGGGCGCTGGCGCTGGTCATGATCGGCGTCGGGGCGCGCTGGTGGCGGCAGGAGCGGGTGCTCAACTGGTTGTGGGCCGCGTCGGCGATGGACATGCTCGTGATGGCCTACATGACCCTGCCCGCGGCCGAACGTGATGTCGTGCTGACCACTGTGGCGCTGGCCTACCTGGGGGTGGAGATCGTCATCTGGCTGTCCGATCCGGTGCCGCGGCTGCGGTCCCTGCTCCATCGTCGGGCATTGGCACCGACCGGCCCGCCGCCGACGTCCGGAGTCGTGGCGGAGCGTGCCGGCGAGCCGTCGGTCGACGCTGGGCCTGCGGTTGCCGCGGCGGAGGACCGATCCGTGGAGGCAGCGGAGTGCGAGACCGTCCGGCTGGCCGCGGATGTCACGATCGCGGTGCGCGTCACGCTCGCCGTCATGTCCGCGTCGATGGTGTGGATGCTGCTGGCCATGAGCACCATGGCCCCGATGACGATGCCGTTGCCCTGACGGGCGGCCGGAGCACGACATGGGACCTGCGCTGCGGCAGCTGCCACCCATCGGAGACGTCTACCTCTCCGGATGGGCCGTCGCCTGGCTGCCGGATGCGCTGATCGTCGCGGCAACCATCGGTTACCTGCTGCTCTGGCGGCGGCATGCCGCGCGGAACGGGGAGCGGGAGTGGCGGCCGCTGCTGTGCTGGCTGGCGGCCATGGTCGGGGTGGTGCTCGCGTTCAACAGCAGCATCGGCATCTATGCGGACACGTTGTTCTCGGTGCACATGCTGCAGCACCTGCTGTTGATCATGGTGGTGCCGCCGCTGCTCGGCTGGGCGGAGCCGTGGCGGCTGGTGCCGACGGGCGCGGACGGCCGGACTGTGGCGGACGTCCTCGACGAGTCACCGGTCTGGCGTCGACTGACGTCGCCGCTGCTGTCGGTGCCGCTGTACACCGCGGTCGTCGTGCTGACGCACCTGACCGCGTTCCAGCAGTGGGCATTGGACCACCACGGCCTGCGCGTGCTGGAGAACGTGCTCTACCTGGTGACCGGCTACCTGCTGTTCGCCGAACTGGTCAGCACCCGGGAGAGCCCGCGCCGCATCCCGGATCTGATTCGGTTCGTCACGCTCGTCGCCGCGATGGGGGCGGACACCCTCACCGGCGTGGCGCTGATGCTCACCCAGCGGCCGGTCGCGCCCGGCTACGCCGCGGCGCACCCGGGGTGGGGTCCGAGCGCGATCGACGACCAGAACCTGGCCGGCGGGCTCATGTGGGTGGTCGGCGACGGGCTGATGATGGTGCTGATGATCATCGTCGGAGTGCTGTGGGGGCTGCGCACGGAGGACAGCGGCATCGGCGAGTGGCTCGAATCGGCGCGCCGGCGTGCGATCCTGGGCGAGGACTGGAACGAGGCCGTGGGTGACCCCGCCACCATCGACGTCGAGCAGGCGGCGCTGGATGCCTACAACGAGCGGCTGGCGCTGCTCAACCGGCAGACCGAGCAGCACCGGCCGCCGCCGGGCTGACGCGGCGGATTCGGCTGATTGGGCGGGCCGCCGGGCTCGGGGGTGAGCCGATCCCTGGTCCCCGGCCTGGTCGCGGGCGAGCCCGG
>CAZIIX010000025.1:15809-17583 GCA_964539345.1 uncultured Actinomycetes bacterium
GCCTGGTCGCGGGCGAGCCCGGATCGCTCAGACGAACGTGTCGCTGCCCTGACCGTGCCAGTAGCCGGCGAACATCGCCGCGCTGTTGTGCGCGATGACCAGGTCGCCGCCGGGGGTGACGGCGATGGTGCCGCCCGTGGCACCGCGGGAGGCGATCCGGTCGGCGTAGGCGAGATCGACCGCGTCGATCAGGTCGCAGCCGGCCAACCGGATCTGCGCGGCGATCTCGTGCGCCACGACGCCCTGGATGTAGGCCTCCCCGTCGCCGGTGCAGGAGATCGCGACGCTGGTGTCGGACGCGTACGTGCCGGCACCGATCAGCGGTGAGTCGCCGACCCGGCCATCGGCCTGGCCGGCCATCCCTCCCGTCGACGTGGCGCAGGCGACATGCCCGGCGGCGTCGAGTGCCACCGCGCCGACCGTGCCGGAGCGCGGCCCCTCCTCGCCGGTGCGCACCAGCTCGCGGATCTGCCGGAGCCGATGCTCCGTCACGAAATAGTCCTGATCCGCGACCTCGATTCCCCACTCGCGCAACAGCTTTGCGCCCGGGTCGATGAGCAGCACGTGCCGGGTCCGGTCGCGGACGGCTCGCGCGGCGAGGACAGGGTTGCGGGCGTGGTGACTGGCCGCGACGGCACCGGCCCGGCCGTCCCCGCCCATGACGGCGGCATCCAGTTCCGCGACGCCGGTGCTGGTCAGGGCGGCGCCTCGTCCGGCGTTGAACAGCGGGTCGTCCTCGAGTCGCACCACGGCGGCGCAGACCGCATCGAGGGCACTCCCCCCGCCGGTCAGCACGTCGCGTCCGGCGTCCAGCGCACGGGACAGCCCGCGGCGGTAGTCGCCCGAGGCGTCCAGGCTCAGCTCGGTGGCACGCGGCCCGGCGCCGCCGTGGACCGCCAGCGCCGGGGCGCGAGAGTTGGTGGCGTACAGGATGTTCAGTGACACAGTGGCTCCTGTCAGCGGCCGCCGGCCTGGCGGGTGAGGTAGTTGACGGCGACGAAGGAGCGAAATGCTGCCAGCGTGTCCGTGGTCTCGATGCGGATGGTGCGGATGCCGACACGCTCGGCGCCCTTGACCCAGCTTCCGATGTCGGCCATGTCCGCGGTCTGCACCTCGAGATCGAGCCGGACCGGCGTGTGCAGCGCAGGGGGTTTCAGGGTGCCGTTCGCGGCCTTCGTCACCGCTTCGGCCGCGCCCGCCTCGATCAGCCGGCGACTGTGCTGCGGGTGCAGGCTGTGCGCGGCGAAGCGCGTCAGGGACTTCTTCGTGACGATGCGGACCGCGTCCGGTGCGAACGGTTCGGTCTCGCGTTGGGTGACGTCGTCACCGGTGACGAGGCCGACCGGGACCTGGAAGTGGTGGTGCACCAACGCATTGATGCCGCTCTCGCCGACCTCGGTGCCGTTGAGCCACGCGCCGGCGAACACCTCGGGATTGTAGGTGTGGGACAGCGTCGAGGCGCTTCCGGAGATCGACCCGTGGTAGCCGATCAGCATGGTCAGGTCGAACGAGGCGTCGAGGCCCTGCATCATGTACATCGGCTTGTGTCGACCGGAGATGTAGGTCGCCTCGTGATGCAGGTCGGCCGGATTGAAGTTCTGCATCGACGAGTGCGAGTCGTTGACGACGATCTCGTCGGCCCCGGCCGCGGCGGCACCGTCGATCGCGGCGTTGAGCTCGGCGAGCACGAGGGCGCAACCGAGCTCGTAGCGGTCACTGCCGGGCCGGCACTGGGCCCAGTCGACGATGCCGGCCACGCCTTCGAAGTCGACCG
>CAZIIX010000026.1:0-17251 GCA_964539345.1 uncultured Actinomycetes bacterium
GCCGGGGTTTGGGCGGCGAGACGAGTTCCATCGGTCGAGCGTAGCGGCCCCGAAGACCGGTGGTGGGTGTCTGAGCGAGTCACCGAGAGCGCGCTCAGACACCCACAAGCGAAAAAGTGGGGGCGCACACCACGCGAGGGGCGCACACCACGCGAGGCGCACCCACAATCGGGGCGCTAGTACGAGTACAGCGTCCCCGGCGCGGCCCGCTGTCCGGTCACGATCGCCACCCCGGACGAGGTGCCGATCAGGTCGGCCCCGGCCGCGAGCAGCTCACGCACCTGCTGCATGGTGCGGATCCCGCCGGATGCCTTGACCCCCACCGACTCCGGCACGTTCGAGCGCAGGTAGGCGATGGTCGCCGCGTCGGCGATGCCCACCGCCCCGCGCGAGGCGTTCTTCACGTACGCCGCCCCCGCCTCCACCGCCGCGGCCACCACCCGGGCGCGCTGGCCGGCATCGAGCAGCGGCAGCTCCAGCATGAACTTCACCGGCACCGGCGCCGCCGCCTCCACCACCGCGCGCAGGTCCGCGGCGAACTCGGCGTACCGCCCGGACAACAGCAGCCCGATGTTCACGGTCGCATCGATCTGGTCGGCCCCGGCCTGCACCACGGCACGCGCGCCGGCGACACGGGTGGCGGTGCCGGCCGCCCCGTACGGGAAGTCCAGGATCGATCCGAGGCCGAGCATTCCGGGCCGGGCGCCGGCCGGTTCCTCGTCATACGCGGCGGAGATCGTCTCCCGGCCGAGCGCGATCCAGCATCCGGGGAGCACGACGGCATCGAATCCGTGCTCGACGGCGCCGGAGATATGGTCGCGCACCTGCTGCGCCGTCACGGCCCGGCCGAGCAGCGCGTCCTGGATCCGCCCCGCGATGTCGGCCGTCTGCGCGCCCGCCGGGGATCCCGCACCGGCCGCTTCGTCCACCCCACCCATGCGCCTACTCTTGCAATCCATGCACATCTTGTCCATTCAGTCCTCCGTCGCCTACGGGTATGCGGGCAACAGCGCGGCGACGTTCCCACTGCAGCGGCTGGGGCACGAGGTCTGGCCGGTGCTGACCGTGCACTTCTCCAACCACACCGGCTACGGCTCGTTCCGCGGCACCGTGTTCGAGCCGTCGGTGGTCGCCGATGTGCTGCGCGGGGTGGCCGAGCGCGGGGCGTTCGAGCGGACCGACGTGGTGCTCACCGGGTATCAGGGGTCGCCCGGGGTGGCCGAGGTGGTGCTGGACACGGTCGCGCGGGTCAAGCGGGCCAATCCGGGCGCGGTGTACTGCTGCGACCCGGTGATGGGCGATGCGGGCAAGGGCATGTTCGTGCAGCCGGGCATCCCGGAGCTGATCCGCTCGCGCGTGGTGCCGGCCGCGGACATCGTCACGCCCAACGCGTTCGAGCTGGCGTACCTCACCGGGAGCGGGGGTGATCCGGCGGAGGCGGTCCCGGCCGATGTGCGCACCGAGGCGGGGGTCCTGGCGGCGGCGGATGCGTTGCGGCGCAAGGGTCCTCGTGTCGTGCTGGTGACGTCGGTCGAGGACGGTGCCGCGGTCGCGCCGGTGGCCGGCGGCTGTGACGGTCCGGGCGACACCGGGGCGCTGTTCGGGTTGACCCGCGACGTCCCGGGCGCGCACGTCGGCAGCGGGTCCGGGACGGGCGGGTATGACGCAGGGTCCGGGACCGACCGGTATGACGGAGGGTCCGAGCCGGGCGCGGCCGGGACGATGAGCATGATCGCGGTCGACGACTCGGGCGCGTACCGGGTGCGCACGCCCCGACTTCCACTGCTGGCCAACGGTGCCGGGGACGTGACGGCGGCGCTGTTCGTGGCGCACGCGATGACGGACGGGGTCGAGGTCGCGCTCGCGCGCACCGCGTCGTCGGTGTACGGGCTGCTCGCAGAGACGGTGCGGGCGGCCGGCGGTGGTGGCACCGGCGGCGACGGCGGCGGCCCGACGATGGCCGGCGGCAGCGACCGCGGCGGCCCGACGATGGCCGGCGAGACCACCGGCTCCGGCGACGTCGGGGTCGAGATCGCGCTGGTGGCCGCCCAGGACGCCATCGCGCACCCGGCCTCCGAGTTCGAGGTCGTCAGGCTGCGGTAACGGGCCGCACCGGTGCCGGGCGGCACGGGCAACCCGCGGCAGCGGAAGCCCGCGCCCTCGGCACGTAGCGAGTGCCGACGACGCGCCGGCACGCGCCGTTTGCCACTATCGACGGCATGGCCGACGACGCAGCACCAGCACCGAACGCACCCGACCCCGGCGCGCGGGTCCGCGTGACCGCGCCCACCGAGGAGCGCAATCCCCGCACGGTCGGCATCGACACCGCCTCCACCGCGGAGATCCTCGCCCTGCTGCACGCGGAGGACGCCGCCGTCATCCCGGCCGTCGCCGCGGTGCTGCCCGAGCTGGCCCGGCTCGTCGATGCCGCCGTCGCCGCGGTGCGGTCCGGCGGCCGCGTGCACTACTTCGGCGCGGGCACCTCCGGCCGACTCGGGGTGCTCGACGCCGCGGAGCTGCTCCCCACCTACGGCATCGGCGATCTGGTGGTCGCGCATCATGCAGGCGGTCCGGCGGCGCTGCTGACCGCCGCCGAGAACGTGGAGGACGACCGCGCCGGCGGTGCGCGTGACGCCGCCGGGCTCACCGACCGCGACGTCGCCGTCGGGCTGACCGCGTCCGGCCGCACTCCGTACGTGGCCGGGGCACTCGAGACCGCGCGCGCCGCAGGCGCGTTCACCGCCGTCGTCACCGCGAACCCGCGGCCGGGCCTGGCGCCGCTGGCGGACGTCGTCATCGCGGCCGACACGGGCCCGGAGGCCATCACCGGGTCCACCCGGATGAAGGCGGGCACGGCGGAGAAGTTGATCCTCAACGGGTTCTCCACCGCGCTGATGGTCCGCCTGGGGCGGACCTATTCGAACCTGATGATCACCATGCAGCCGACCAACGCGAAGCTGCGCGGACGCGGTGTGGAGATGCTGATCCAGGCCACCGGCGAGCCGCGTGAGGTCTGCATGGCCGCGCTCGACGCCGCCGGCGACATCCCGACGGCGCTGGTGATGGTGCTGGGTGATGCCGGCACGGATCGGGCATCGGTGGAGCGCTGTCGTCTCGCGCTCGCGGCGGCCGGAGGGCGTGTCCGCGGTGCGCTCGACGCCCTGCGCGCCTGAGCCGTACTGCGCGGCCGAGCCGCCCCGCGCGCCTGAGCCACACTGCACGCACGAACCGCACCTCGCGGCTGGCGCCCCGCGACATGCCTCCGCACCGCGCCCCCAGCCGCCCCACCGTGACAATGATGACCGTGCTGCAGAGCGAACGGGGGTGAATTCTCTGCGGGACGAACATCATTCTGGGACGGCCCCGGACGCCATGAGCACGTAGCCGCGCTCGCCGTGCAGCACCGCATCCAGCCCGCTCCTCTCCTCGTGCAGCGCCGCCCGGAACCCGATCACCCGCTGGATGAGCGTGGCGATGGCCCAGGACATCGCGAACGAATACAGCATCACCGCCAGCGCCACCAGGGCCTGCACACCGAGCTGCCGCCACGACCCGGTGTCGATCACGCCCAGGCCGCCGCCGGCCAACCCCACGAACACGGTGCCGATCAGCCCCCCGACGAGGTGGATGCCCACCACGTTCAGCGAATCGTCGAAGCCGAGCACGAACCGCATATCGACGATCAGCGCACACAGCACGCCGGCGACCAGGCCGACCACCAGCATCCACCCGGGGGTGAGCACGTCGCAGGACGGGGCCGACGCCACCAGACCGACGACCACCCCGGAGACCGCCCCCACCGACGATGACGTGCCCTTCTGCCACTTCTCCACCGCCAGCCAGCCGAGCGTGGCGGCTGCCGGCGCGATCAGCGTGTTCACGCTGGCCAGCGCCGTGACACCGTCCACTGCCCCCTCGGACCCGGCATTGAACCCGAACCACCCGACCCACAGCAGCGCGGCCCCGAGCAGGGTCAACGGCACGTTGTGCGGCTCATCGAAACCGCGCCGGAACCCGTGCCGCCGCCCCAACACCAGCGCCAACGCCAGCGCGGCGGCCCCGGCGTTGATGTGCACGGCGATGCCGCCGGCAAAGTCGTGCACGCCCAGCCGCGCGGCCCACCCGTCGGCCCCGTTGAAGATCCAGCGGGCGACCGGGAAATACACCAGCGTCACCCACGCACCCGCGAACAACAGCCACGACCCGAACCGGGCCCGGTCGGCGATCGCACCGGAGATCAGCGCGACGACGTCGATCGCGAACGCGGCGTGGAACCCGGCGAGCGCGAGCGCATGCATGTCGGCGCCACCCAGGCCCCCGGCACCGCCGACACCGCCACCGCCGGCGCCGAGAGCGTCTGCCGCGGCACCGATCCCGGACACACCAGCCCCGGACGCTCCGCCCGGGTCGGCACCGATGCCCCCGACGCCGCCGAGCGCGAGGTGCGAGAACGGGTCACCGAGCCAATGCGGGATCCACGAGGTCCCGAACACCATCCCGTAGCCGTAGACGACCCACACCACGCCGACGATCGCCATGGCCCCGAAACTCATCATCATCATGTTGATCACGCCGGTGGCGCGCACCAGGCCGCCGTAGAAGAACGCCACGCCCGGGGCCATCAGCAGCGCGAGGATGGTCGCCACCAGCAGCCACAGCGTGTCGAGCTGGGCAGCGTCCGGGGCCAGCACCGCAGCCGGGTATGACGAGGCCGCCACGGTGCCACCTCCGCTCCCCGGGGCGAGACCGATCAACAGGGCAGCGGAATGAGCGATCATGGCAGGTCCTCACCGGGTCGTCGTGCCGGGCGATGCGGCTGGCTCGGCCCGCCAGCGACGCTGACGCTACCGATCCGAGCGGCCCGTCCACCGTCTCCGATGTCCGATCCCCGCGATTGATGGAAGCGATGCGCTCGCCGAAGGCCTCGTCATACCCACGGCCGGATGTCCGATATTGACCAGTGCCAAGGGCGCCCGTCGCGCGGCGGAAACCGGGCCGGCGAGTAGGCGTCGGCAGGGTCGAACCGGCATACTGGACTGCTGGGTACGGCCGCCATCCGGGCCGTCCGGCTGCATTCCGACGATGCGTTGCCCCCGGAGCGGACTGCCACCGGCGCGGCGAGATGGAGAGAAAGCCCTTCCACGATCATGCACGATGGCCCCCCTCGGCCGACCCCGCCGACGAGCGACCCGACGGGCGACCCGCGCGACGCGCCCACGCCCGGCGGCCACACGGGCTCCCTCTGGCGCTTGCCCGCGGTCCGGTTCCTCGCGCTGTACACCCTGTTCGGTTTCACCGGATTCTTCGCGACGCTGTCGGCGCTGCCCGCCTGGATGGCCGGCCGCGGCACGGCGGAGAGCGTCGCCGGACTGGTCACCACGACCCTGCTGGTCGCCACCGTCTCCACCCAGACGCTCGTGCCGAGGCTGCTCGAGACCTGGGGTATGACGACGGTTCTCACGGTGGGCGCCATCGCGTTGGGCGCCCCATCGCTGCTGCTGTTGGTCGATGGCGGTCTGGCGTGGGTGCTGGTGATCTGTGCCGTCCGCGGCATCGGGTTCGGCATCGTGACGGTGCTCGGATCGACGCTGACCGCGCGCATCGTGCCGCAGGAGCGGCGCGGCGAGGCGATCGGTATTTACGGGCTGGCCATCGCGCTGCCGAACCTGGTCGTGGTCGCCGGCGGGGTCGCGCTGGTCACCGCCGGGCATTTCCCGGTCGTCGCGATCCTCGGTGCCGCACCGCTTCTCGGCGTCCTGACGGTCACCAGGTTGGCGCGCGCCGCGGGCCCCGACCCGGAGGCGCCGGCGCCCGGATCCGCCGCGCAACCCGCGACCCCCGCGGCTCCCGGATCCGCGTCGACCCCCACAGCCCCTGCGGCACCCGGATCCGCCATGACACCCACGGCTCCCGACTCCCCCGCGGCACCCGACGCGCCGGCCACGCTCGCGCGGCACTCGCGACGCGTCGCCCGCATCGCCGCGCTGGGTCCGGCCGCGGTGCTCATGGTGGTGACGTTGGCCAGCGGCGGGTTCATGACGTATCTGCCGATCGAGCGCCCCGACGGCGCGCTGGCCACGATCGGGCTGCTCCTGTGGGGCGCGACCGGGGCGTTCGCCCGGTGGCGTGTCGGGCTGCTGGCGGACCGGTCGGGGCTGCGGCTGCTGTTGCCGTCCGCCTCCGTGCTCAGCATCGCCGGTCTGCTGATCGTGGTGGCGGGTCTGCTGCTCGACGGGTCCGCGAGTTGGATCGTGACGCTGGCCGGGTCGGCCGTGCTCGGGCTCGGCTACGGGGCCACGCAGAATCTGACCCTGGTGGCCGCGTTCGCCCGCGCGCGACAGCGCGAGACCGCGACGGTCAGCTCGGTGTGGAACGTCGGGTTCGACACCGGCACGGCCATCGGCTCGGGCCTGGTGGGCGTGTTGACGTTGGTGATGGCGATCCCCGGTGCGCTGGCGCTGACCACGCTGCTCATCGCGGTGAGCATGCCGCTGGCCGTGCGCAGCGCCCGGCCGCCGGAGTAGCTGCCGTCGGCCAGTCGGCCACGCAGTAGCGCGACGTCACGCGGGGCATGTACGCCGTCGCCGCCCGACGAGGCAGTCGTACGGCGTCACCCGTGGGGCGAGCGCGGACTCGCGGCCGAAGCCGCCGTCCGTGCTCGCGACTCGGGTGAGGGCGGAACCTCCGTCACAGACGCCGGGGCGCCCGCTCTCCTTGCATGGCCACCGCTGCGCCGCCGAAGATCACGATCAGACCGCCCACGATGACGTTGCTGATGATCACTCCTGCATCCAGCGCCGTCGACGGTATCGCCCACAGTGACACAATGACCCACGCTCCGAGAACCGGTAGCACCCAACTCATTCCGTGCGTCCGCGAGTACGCGGAGCCGAGGTCGAGGGCCAGCAGCGTTGCGGCGAGGCCCACGACGAGGTTGGACACGGTCAGTGATGGGTTACCCCCATGGAAGTCCAGCACCCACGGGGATATCGCGGCGTACAGCCCGGCGAGCATGGCCAGGCCCTCGACGGCTTGCGCCTGTCTGGTCTCGGACACCCTGTCGAGCCGATTGCGGAGTTCCACCATGTCCGGATGATCACTCATTGAGAGTTGTTCCGGGGTTGTCCTCTCAGTTGTCATCACAACCACCCCACTTCATCGAGAAGACACCCTTACGGTACGCCGATTTTCGCCGGGGATGCCGGCGTCGCAGGGGGAACCAGGGCGGAGCGGAGGAAGTCCACCTGGGCGAGCAGCAGGTTCTCGGCGACGACCTCATCGGATGCCATGTGGGTGATCCCGGTCAACGGCAGCACCTGGTGCGCCTTGCCGGCGGCCAGCAGTGCCGAGGACAGCCGCAGGCTGTGCGCGACCACCACGTTGTCGTCCACCATGCCGTGGATGATCAGCAGCGGCCGGGTGAGCCTCCCGGCTCGGCCGAGCAGCGAGTTCCGTTCGTACACGTCGGGTTGCGCGGTCGGGTCGCCCAGGAACCGCTCGGTGTAGCAGGTGTCGTACAGCGTCCAGTCGGTCACGGGCGCCCCGGCGACGGCGGCGTGGAACACATCGGGCCGGTCCAGCACCGCGAGTGCCGCCAGGTATCCGCCGAAGGACCATCCGGTGATGCCGACGCGATCGGTGTCCAGGTCGTTCGGGTACAGCCGCGCGACCCCGGCCAGGGCATCGACCTGGTCCTGCAGCGTCACTGTCGCGAACTCGTTCAGTACCTCCCGTTCCCAGGCCGGTCCGCGTCCCGGGCTGCCCCGGCCGTCCGCGATGACCACCGCGAAGCCCTGGTCGGCGAACCACTGCGCCTGCAGGAACATGGCCGCGCTGGCCCGCACCCGTTGCGCGTGCGGTCCGCCGTACGGGTTCATGATCACCGGCAGCCTCGCCGACCCGGGCCGGTGATCCCGCGGCAGGACGACCGCCACCCGCAGTTGCCGCTCGCCGACCACCTGCATCGCCACCCGGGGGACGAAGCCCGGGTCGGCGGCGAAGGAGCGCAGCGCCCCGATCTCGCTGTCGCCGGCCAGCACCGTGACATTGGTGCCGACGCTGTCCAGCCGGGAGCTGACCACGACGGCCGCGGATCCGCCGACGGCGCCGTCGTTGAGACCGCGACCGACGGAGATGTATTCGATCGACCCGTCGAAGCCCAGCCGGGCCAGTTGCTGCTCCGTCGGGTCGGTGCTGACGGTCGCCGTGACGGCCTCGTTGTCGATGGCGCGGACCCGGCGGATCTGCACCGCCTGCGGGCTGAACGGCACGCCGTCGACCGCCAGCCGGCGGGTGGAGTCGGACGTGTAGTCGTGCTCGCAGCTGACCAGTCGCCCGTCCGGGGTGAGCGCGGGGACGTTCTCGATCATCTCGACCCAGCCCGGGTCGGTGCTGTCGGCGACGATCGTGACCGTCGGGGCGCCGTGCTGGCCGTCTCCGAGCTCGACGCGGAACGTCCTGGCGTGCCGCTGGTCTCGGGTCATGACGGTGAACAGCCGGCCGGCCTCGGTCCAGGCGACGCTGGTCAGGTACGGGAACGTGTCCGAGTCCCAGTGGACCCGGTGGCGCGTGCCGTCCAGCGTGATGTGCCACAGTTCGACGGCGGCATTCGCCGTGCCCGCCGCCGGGTAGCGCACAGCCTGCGGTGCGCGCTCGGGGTGGGCCGGGTCGGCGAGGTACCAGGTCCGCACCGGCGAGTTGTCGTAGCGCTCCACCAGCAGCGCCTCGCCGTCCGGCGCCCACCAGAACCCGTGCATCCGCCCCATCTCCTCGGCAGCCACGAATTCCGCTTGGCCCCAGACGATGTCGGAACCGTCCGGCTCGACCAGCGCCCGGTCGGAGCCGCCGTCGGGTGCGAGGTCGACGATGCGCAGCGCCCCGTCGGAGGCGTAGGCCACCCGGCGGCCCGTCGGGTCGATACGCGGATCGATCACCGGCTCGCGCGCCGCGAGCTGGGTGCAGTCGCCGCTGGCAATGTCGCAGGCCCACAGCCCACCGGAGAGGGTGAAAACGGCGGTGCGCCCGGCGGTGTCCGCGCTGTAGCCGATGATGCCGGCGCCGGTCTCCCGGGCGCGCTCGCGGCGCGCGCGTTCCGCGTCGGACAGCGCCTCGTCCGCCCCGCCGAGCAGGGCGGCCGGGTCGGCCAAGAGTCGCTCGGTCCCGCTGGCCACGTCGAAGCACCAGAGGGCGCCGCTGCGGTCGGTGCCGGACTTGCTGCGGACGAACAGCACCTTCGATCCGTCATCGGTGACGGAGAGGTTACGGGGTTGTCCGAGGGTGAAGCGCGCGGTGCGGGCCGACAGCCGCGGGAACGAGTCCGCGGGGGCCGGGTCGTCGGGGATTACTGTCACCTGTCGATCCTGTCATGCGGGACGGCGACAGTGGGGGACGCGCCACGGTCACTGTCCGTCCGAGTGGGGGTTTCCGGCCGGGCCGCGCTCCGCCGTCGGCCGGATGTAGCTAAGGGTGCTGTGCGCGACCAGCCGGTGGTCGTCGTCATGGATCTCCGCCTCCCCGAACGCGACGCGCCGCCCCAGTTTCAAAAGCCTTGCGGTGCCGATGATGTCGCTCGCCGTTCCGCTGAGGAAACTGGTCTTCATCTCGATCGTCACGGCCATCGGCTCGGCCCCGACGCGGGTCATGATCGCCAGCCACATCGCGACGTCCGCCACGACCTCGTAGCACGATCCGTGCAGCACTCCACCCGGTCGGAGCAGATGCGGCGCGGACGGCAGTGCGACGGTCGCCGATCCGGCGGCCAGATCCGTCACCGACAGTCCCCACCATCGGCAGAACGGTTGCGCGTCCAGCAGAGTCCGCGCATGGTCGAGGGTGAACGATCCCGGTATGACGGAGTCCTCGCGCTGCACGTGTCCAGGCTGCCCTACCCCGCGCGTTGCCGCCACCGGACGGCGGCCGCGAACGACGCACCCTGCGGAATACCCCGCCCCTGCCGTACGTTGGGCCAGGTACGCCGTCCCCGACCTCGAGGAGCACACCAGTGGCCACCGTCACGCTCACTGCCGAGAACTTCGGCGAGACCATCACCGACAACGACACCGTGCTGGTGGACTTCTGGGCGTCGTGGTGCCCGCCGTGCCGCCAGTTCGCGCCCGTGTACGAGGCCGCGTCCGACAAGCACGACGACCTGGTGTTCGGCAGCGTCAACACCGAGGAGCAGCAGGCACTCGCGGCCGAGTTCGGCATCAGTTCCATTCCGACTCTCATGGTCTTCCGGGACAACATCCTGCTGTTCCAGCAGGCCGGCGCGCTGCCGGAGAAGTCGCTGGAGGATCTCATCGGCCAGGTGCGCGCGCTGGACATGGACAAGGTGCGCGCCGAGGTGGCCAAGCAGCAGGCCGCGCAACAGACCGAACAGCAGGCCGAGACGGGCCGGTAGCGGCCCGCACTCAGCGGCGGCGCGCGATCCTCGCGCCCAGCAGCACCCCGATCGCCATCGCCGCGGCACCGACCAGCACGTACACCAGCGAGCTCAGCCCGGACTGCGCGGGCGCACCGCCCGCGGGCGCCAACGTGGCACCGAACGGCTGCGCCGCCGCGCCGTTCGTCGCCGCAGCGGCGGGGCTGCCCGGGGCAGGTGGCGCACCGGCGCCGGCCGGAGCGGCGGCTGCTGCCGCACCGGCCAACGCGGCGGCCCCGGTCGGAGCCGCCCCGGCGCCCGGAGCGGCGGCACCGACCTCGCGCTTGCCGGTGAGCACATCGTCGATGGACGAGAAGAATAGCCCGGCCGTCTTCTTGGCGACGCTGGTGAGCACCCGCTGGCCGACGCCGCCGGCCGGGCCGCCCACCGTGGCCGTCGCGTCATAGGCGAGTTCGGTGGTGCCGTCACCCTGATCGGTCAGCGTCACGCCCACCGTCGTGTCGATCGTGCCGGGTCCTCCCGCGCCGGCGGCGCGCATGGTCAACCGGGTCGGCTCCGTCATGTCGTACAGTCGCACCTCACCGGCGTAGGTGCCGCGGATCGCGGCCACGCCCATCGACACGGTCAGCCCGAAGTGGTTGTCCCCGAGCGGTTTCAGCTCCTGGCAGCCCGGGATGACACCGGCCAGCACAGCAGGATCGGTAATGGCCGCCCAGACGCGGTCCGGGGTGGCGTGCAACACCGACGTGCCGCTGATCTTCATGGAAAACCTCCGATTGATCTTCTGTCAGGACTGGGTGGCGGTGCGCGCCGCTGCGGTCGCCAGCCGCGGCAGGTCCCCGGCCTCGACCCGCTGTTGCAGGGCGAACAGGTCGTTGGGCGAGAGCGGCACCGAATCGATGGGGTAGCCGACGGCGTCCTCCACGGCCGAGGCGATCAGTGCCGACACCGGGATCACCCCGGCCTCGCCCGCGCCCTTGACACCCAGCGGGTTCAGCGGTGACGGGGTCTCCTGGTGGCCGAGTTCGAGTGCGCCGAGCTCCTTCTGCGGGATCTCCGTCACGTACGGGATGAGGAAGTCCATGAACGAGGCGTTCTGCAGCTGGCCGTCCTCGTCATAGGCCATCTTCTCGTAGAGCGCACCGCCGATCCCCTGCGCGACGCCGCCGTGCACCTGGCCGGCGACGATCATCGGGTTGATCAGCCGTCCGCAGTCGTGCACCACGAAGTACTTGGCGATGTGGATGTCGAACGTCTCCGGGTCGACCTCCACGATGGCCGCGTGCATGCCGGAGGCGAACGTCGAGCGGGTCGGCGAGTAGTAGTCCTTGCCCTCCAGCCCGGGCTCGTCGTCATCGGCCACCGGCGGCTTGTCGAAGTCCTCGGTGCCGGCGAACTGGGTGGCCGCCGCGGCCGCCTTGTCGAACGCGTACCGCAGCGGGTTGGACAGCACCGCGACCTGGCCGAGCGGGATCTGCGTGGCCGGGTTGCCCTTCATCTGCACGACGCCGTCCACGATGTCCAGGTCGTCCTCGCTGCACTCCAGCGCGTTCGCGGCAACCCGCAGCGCCTTGGCGCGGGCGGCGCGGGCGGCCAGCGCCACCGCGGAGCCGGACATCACCGCCGTCCGGGAGGCGAACGTGCCCACGGCGTAACCGAATCGGCGGGTGTCGCCGGTGACGACCCGCACCTTCTCGATCGGCACCCCGAGCTCGTCGGCGGTGATCTGCGCGAGCATCGTCTGGTGGCCCTGCCCCTGCGAGGTCAGGCCGGTGGCGACGTCGACGGTGCCGTCGGTCTGGATGTGCACGTGCCCGCCCTCGTACGGGCCGACGCCGGTGCCCTCCACGTAGCAGGCCATGCCCACGCCGAGCAGCCTGCCCCGCTCGGCGGCCTCGGAGCGCAGCGCGTCGATCTCGTCCCAGCCGATCATGTCCTTGAGCATGGCGAGCTGGTCCGGGTAGTTGCCGGAGTCGTAGATCAGCGGGCGGCCGTCCTGGAAGATCATGCCCTGGTCGAACGGGAACTCGTCCGGCTGGATGAAGTTCGCCGCGCGCACCTCGGTGCGGTCCTTGCCCAGCGCCTGCGCGATCTTGTCCATGGTGCGTTCCATGACGAACACGCCCTGCGGCCGGCCGGCGCCGCGGTACGGGGTGACCTGCACGGTGTTGGTGTACATGGAGTAGAAGTCCACCCGGTAGGCGCCCGGCTTGTACGGGCCGAGCAGCTGTGTGGACGTGATGATCGGCACGATGATGCCGTACGGGGTGAACGCCCCGTTGTCGTGGTAGAACACCACGTCCAGCGCGGTGATCCGCCCGGCGTCGTCGAAGCCGACCTTGACGTGGTGGTCCTGACCGCGCTCGTGCGCCGCGGAGATGAAGTGCTCGCGCCGGTCCTCGGCCCAGCGGACCGGCTGGCCGAGGCGCATGGCGGCGAACGGCACCATGATCTCCTCCGGCCAGGGGTGCACGATCTTCACGCCGAAGCCGCCGCCGACCTCGGGCGCGATGACCTCGACCTTCAGCAGCGGGACCCCGAGCTTCGCGGCGATCGCGGCGCGCACCGACGTCGATGCCTGGGTGGAGGTGTAGACGCGCAGCGACGAGTCGTACGGGTCCCACTTCGCGAACACGCCCTTGCCCTCCAGCGGGGTGGAGGCGCTGCGTTCGACGTGCAGGTCGAACTCGAGCGTGTGCTCGGCCGCCCGGAAGCCCTTCGCCAGGTCGCCGACCTCCTGCAGCAGGTGCGCGGAGACGTTGTCCGGCACGTCGTCGTGCACCGTTCGCTCCGCGGCGCGGGCGCTGTCCAGCCCGACCACCGGCGGCAGCACGTCGTAGCTGACGCGGATCTTGCCGGCGGCATCCTCTGCGAGATAGCGGTTGTCGGCGACGACCATGGCGATCGCCTGGCCGACGTGGTGGACCCGGTCGGCCGCCAGCGCCGGCGGCGTCCGGGGGGCGTGCAGCGCGGGATGCGGGATCAGCACGGGTAGCGGCTCGCCCAGCTCGCCCTCGAGATCCTCGTGCAGGAAGATCGCCCGCACGCCCTCGACGTCCAGTGCGTCGCTGACGTCGATGTCGACGATGCGCGCATTGGCGTGCGGGGAGCGCAGGAAGGCGGCCTCCAGCGCGGGTGAGTCCACCCCGATGTCGTCGGTGTAGTGCCCCTGCCCGGTGGTCAGCCGGAGGTCCTCGGTGCGGCGAACGGGCTCGCCGAAGTAGCGCTGCGCCATCAGTTCTCGCCTCCCTCGGCGGAATCGGCGTCGTCGTCGAACCCTTCGTCCGGCAGCGGCGCGTCCGGGTTCTCCATCAGTTCGGCGGCGCGCAGCACGGCTTCGACGATGTTCTGGTACCCGGTGCAGCGGCACAGGTTCCCGGCGATCATCTCGACCGCCTGCTCGGGCGTCGGATGCGGGTTCTCCCGCAGTCCGGCGGTGATCGTCGTCTCCATGCCCGGCGTGCAGAACCCGCACTGCAGCGCGTGGCAGTCGCGGAACGCCTGCTGGACCGGCGACGGTTTCATGGTTCCGTCCGGCTGCAGGTCGGCGAGCCCCTCGACGGTCGTCACGCTGTGGCCGTCCACCGTCACGGCGAACAGCAGACAGGAGCGCACCGGAAGCCCGTCCAGCAGCACGGTGCAGGCGCCGCACACGCCGTGTTCGCAGCCGACATGCGTTCCGGTCAGGGCCAGATCGTGCCGCAGGAAGTCCGACAGGGTGCGGCGCACCTCGACCTCGGCCGAGCGGCGCGCGCCGTTCACGGTCAGTGTGACAACGGTCCTGGTGGACCCGCCGGTCGCCGCGGTGCTCACCGCTGATGTCGGTGCGGCGGTGGGAGTCTCCGTCATGCCGCCACCCCCCCTCCTCCTCGACCGGCGGCCTGCGTGATCGCTCGCACCGCCAGCACGCCGGCCAGCCGGCGTCGGTACTCGCCGCTGGCATGGATGTCGTCCTCCGGGTCGATGGCGTCGCGCACGGCCGCGGCCGCCGCATCGGGTCCCTCCGCCCACTGCTCGGTCAGGTCGAGCACCATCGGGGTCTCGGAGACCGACAGCAGCCCGCAGCGCACGCCCGGCGCCGTGGCGTCATCGGCGGACGGGGTGACCATCGCCGCCACTCCCGCCAGGGCGTAATCGCCGTGCCGGCGCGCCATCTCGACGAATGCCGTGCCGGAGCCGTCCGGCAGTGCCGGGAAGAAGGCGGAGACCGCGAGTTCGTCCGGCTGCAGCGACGATTCGAGCGGCCCGAGGAAGAAGTCGGCGGCGGGGATCGTCCGCTCGCCGCGCACCGACGCTGCCGTGACGGAGCCGCCGGTGATGGCCAGGATCGTCGTCATCTCCCCGGACGGATCGGCGTGCGCCAGCGAGCCGACGGTGGTGCCCCGGTTGCGGATCGTCGCGTGTGCCACGTACTCCAATGCCTGTCCCAGCAGCGGCTGGCGCGCGTTCGCCTCCCGGTGGCGCAGCAGCTGCGCGTGCCGCACCAGGGCGCCGATCCGCACCCCCTCCGCGGTCACCTCGATGCCGTCCAGGTCGGCGATCCGGTTGATGTCGATCAGGTGCGCGGGCTCTGCCAGTCGCATCGCCAGCACCGGCACCAGCGACTGCCCGCCCGCCAGCACCTTGCCGTCGTGGCCGACCTCGGCCAGCGTGGCGACGGCCTCGGCCACCGACCGCGGCGCGTGCCAGGTAAAGGGAGCTGGTTTCATTCCTCGATCCTCCCCCACTCCGCGGCGTTATCGAAGGGACGTAACCTGCCAGCACCATGGCAATCTACTGGTGAATGGTGACAGTTGGCGGCGGAGGCGGCCGCGGCGGCACGCGGGCGCGGGCGGGCGCGAACTGGCAAAGGTGCACATCCTGGCACGCGCCCACATCCCGGCACGGGTGCACATCCGGCACGGGCCAACATCCCGGCACGGGCCAACATCCTGGCGCGGGCCAACATCCCGGCACGGGTGCACATCCTGGCGCGCGGCGGCGGAGTGCAGCAGGCGGCCCGAGCATCGCTGCTCGGGCCGCCTGCTGCGGTATGCCGGGTCGTGAGCGGTCCTGCGACCGCGCACGGGTGCCGACGGTGACTCGGACCCTTACCGCAAGTCGGGCTCGGCGTCCGGGTCGTCCTCGCGGTTGGACGGGATCTTCTCCGCGTCCTCGTACACGTCGCCGGCGTTGATGCCGGCGCCACCCACGTAGGAGCGCCCGGCGGCCTGCTCCTCGCGGCGCAGGTGCGGTGCCATCCACCGGCACGCGTGATAGAGGACGATGACGACGATCGTGCCCAGCGCGATGCCCTCCAGGCTGAAATCGTCACTGAACTTGATCGACACGTTGCCGATCGCGATGATCAGCGCGGCCGACAGCGGCACCAGGTTCTGCGGGGCACCGAAGTCGATGCGGTTCTCCACCCAGATCTTCGCGCCGAGCAGGCCGATCATGCCGTACAGGATCACGGTGACGCCGCCGAGCACGCCGGGCGGGACCGAGGAGACGAACGCCCCGAACTTCGGAGAGAAGCCGAACAGGATCGCCACGATCGCCGCCACGTAGTACGCCGCGGTCGAGTAGACCTTGGTGGCCGCCATGACGCCGATGTTCTCCGCGTATGTGGTGGTCGGCGAGGCGCCGATGAAGCCGGCGATGGCGGTGGCCACACCGTCACCGAGGAATCCGCGGCCCAGGTATGGGTCGAGGTCCTCGCCGGTCATCTCGGAGACCGCCCGCACGTGGCCGGTGTTCTCCGCGATCAGCGCGATGACGCTGGGCACGATCACCAGGATCGCGGCGATGGAGAACGTGGGCAGGTGCGGACCGGTGAGCGTCACGGCGTCCGATCCGGAACCGGTGACGATGTCGGTCGGGAAGCCGAACCACTTGGCGTCGCCCACGCTGGACATGTCCAGGCGCCAGTGCAGGTCCCCGGTGTTCGGGTCGGCGATCTTGCCGAAGATGCCGTCGAATAGCCAGGAGATCAGCACACCGAAGACCAGGCCGAGCAGAATGCCGATCCGGGAGATGAAGCCCTTCGCGGCCACGGCCACGACGACCACGAATGCCATGGTCAGGATCGCCGTCCACTGGTCGAACGGCCAGTAGTTGTTCGCCACCACGGGTGCCAGGTTGAAGCCGATCAGCATGACGACGGCGCCCGAGACGGCCGGCGGGATCACCTTCGCCACGACCTGGCCGCCCGCATAGTGCACGATGATGCCGACGATGGCCAGCACCACGCCGGCTATCAGGAATCCGCCGGTGACCTCGGCGCTGTCACCGCCCTGGTTGAGGCGGATCGCCATGACGCCGCCGACGAACGAGCCCGAGGTTCCGAGGTACGAGGGAATCCGGCCATTGACGATCAACAGGAACATGATCGTCGCGAAGCCGGACATCATCACCGCGTACTGCGGGTTGAGGCCCATGATGATCGGGAAGACGAACGTCGCTCCGAACATCGCGAAGACGTGCTGGGCACCGAGACCGATCGTGCGGGGCCAACTCAATCGCTCGCCGGGCGCGACGACCTCCCCGGGCGGGATGGTGCGACCATCCCCTTTGAGCTTCCAACCGAAAGCCGACATGTAACCCTCCGAGCCACCGTTCGTGGTCAATGGCACCTTCGCTATTGACTCTTACACGGGACCGTATGCCGTGGATCACAGAAAACTCGTTGTACGGATATGCCAGTGTTGGGGTAATGGATTGGTAGACAGTGCCCTACTGGTCGGTCATGATCCGCGGCGGATCCCCGGAAAAGTACCGGTAGGACCGCTCGTCATCGGTCGAATCGGGTGTTTCGGGGATGCTCGGTCATTCCCGCACGAGGCGGGCACGTCACGAGTGGCGTCCGCGGCGCCGCAGTGACGAAGCTGC
>CAZIIX010000027.1:0-17121 GCA_964539345.1 uncultured Actinomycetes bacterium
TCCGGGCGTCGACGACACCGAGGTGCTGCGCTTCCTGGAACGACACGCCGACTGAGACGTGATGAACGGCCGGCATCGCGCCAGCGCCCCCGGCCTGCTGTTGGGTGGTCCGGTCGGACCCATCGACTGAGCATCGAAGTCATGTCGGCGGGCGCCCATGACGGGTCGCCGACGGTCCGTAGCCGTTCCGGTGCCCGTACGCACGGGTGTGGGCGCGGACGGGGAGGTGCGCACGTGGCCGGTCGTGAAAGCGACGGACGCTCGTGGCACGACACGGGCGAGGGGTCTCTCCGCGGCGCGCGTCGTCGGTAGTGACCACTGCTCATGGATGGCCGGGTGCATCTGGGCCCCGCTTCCTGCCGCTCCGTGGACCGCTGCGAATTTGCCACGAGCGGGAGATGTGCCACGAGCAGGCTGGTGTTCGCCATTCCTGGACATGGCGATTGCTATGGCCGGCACTCCCTGCCACTGCGATGACAAGGACTTGGCTAGCGCGCTGCCCAAGCCCACCGCCAGCGGGTCGCTGCCAGTAGCCGCGCGATCAGCCACTGGGCCCGGGCACGATCGCTTCGTCGAAATCGTCGATCTGCACGGAGGCGACGCCAGGCATTCAGGTGTAGTCGAAGATGTCTGAACGTGGCCGGGAATCGAGCCACTGACCCGCCGCGAGGTCCCCGCCGACCCACGCCGAAAACGCTGCGATGGAACCGGCGATCGCGGCGACCACCCCCGGATCGTCTGCCGCGGACAGTGGTACGGCGATCCCGCCCAGCCGGTGTGTCATGCCTCGAGCGACCAACAGCCACTTGTACCGCGAAGCGACCGACTCGAACGGCTCGCATCGCCACTCAAGGCCTTCGCCGTTCGGCCCGAAATCGTGCGTCGCCGTGATCTCGAGCACGGGGACGGACACGGTGTCCCACGACGCAACCGTCAGCCCCCGAGCGCCACTGCCCTGCGGGGAGAGAAGGGCTGCGGCCGCCACGGCTGGGTGGCGAAATTCTTCGATCCCGAGCGTATCGTCGAATAGCCGCACACCGGCCAGCATCTGGGCGGTGAACGCACCGAACGAGTGTCCCGCAGCCGTGACGGAATCGTGGCGCATGCGCGGAATCGCGTGGACGTTGATCGCGTCGATCACGGCCGCGGCCCGGCGCGCGCGCGAACGCCACTGACGAGGGTCGAAGAGGAGTCGATGGAAGAGCTGACGCGCGTCCGGATCTGCTTGCCAGGTGTGGGATGTCAGCCCGTTGAGCGCACCCGTGGCCCGGACGCGGTCGAACGCGTCGTCGAATTCCGGGTGGATGGATACGATGCCGTGGGAGGCGAGGTGTGACCCGATGGCGCTGTACTCGTCGCGACCACTGCCCAGCCCGTGGCAGAACACCACCACCGGAGCATCGCCGTCATCGCCGGCGTTGGGGTAGTACACCGTGACGGCGACGGGCCGTTCGTCGTCCACGCACCATTCGTCGACATGCGCACGAACGGCGGTATGGGGTCCGACCCGTGTCCAATCGTCAATCATGACGGCCTCATTTGACTCGCGGGGTGGTCACTGGCGCCTCACGTGAGTGCGGCTCGCATCAGCGCATACCGAGTGTCTCGTGAGCTTGCTGGTGGTCCAGTACGGCATGTACACCGCCGCGTAGCCAGGCCTGCCGCCCGAGTTCGGTGAAGCTAATCCGTGTGCCTTTGAACACGGCGGGGTCGACCAACTCCAGTACTCGGGTGCGCAACCGGGTGCGCCACCGCTCAAGGAAACCGCCTGCCGATCCGGTGAGGATCAAGCGCTCCGGATTGGCGATGGTGATCAACCACATGGACGCGTACGCGATGCCCTCCAGGTTGAGTGCCATCGCCTCCTCCGCATCGGGATCGCCGATTGCGCCGAGGTCGGACACGTCGGCCGCCCATTCAATAGGCTGCCCTGAAAGCTCGATGTAGCGGTTCTTGATCGCTAGGCTGCCGGCCACGTCATCGAGATATCGCATCTCGCCCTCGTGCCAGATCCGGGCGCGACCCACGCGGCCCGCCAAGCCGGTCGATCCGACGTCGGGGGTGCCATCCGTGATGTGTGTGGCGGTGATCTCCGGCCCGAAATTCAGGACCACCGCACGCTGCACACCGGTCGCAACTCCCTCGCGGCTCTCTGCGATCGCGGCGGCCCGCGATGCGTCGTGAACCGTGATGACCGCGTCGATATGGGCGGCCAGCCGGTCGGCGAGTGGCACCGAGGTCCATCCCATGCCGGGGCTGTCGACCTCACCAGTACTCGAATGCACCGACCCGTGGATAACGACACCCAGATGGAGTGGAAGGTGGGCGACCCGGTGAGTTGTTCGCAGTTCGCCGATCAGTCGGCACGACTCCTCGACCACCCGGTCCACATCCCATCCAGGATGGAATTCGACGTTGTCGGCGATCGGATGTCCCAGCCCGTCGCAGAGCGTGATCTCGGCGTAGCGCAGACCCAAGTAGAGCGATACGACCGAGTAGCGCATCCGGTTGAATTCGTACTGCAGTGCTGGCCGTCCCGGCGTCCGTTGTGTGCCGCGAACGTCGACCTCGAGGACGTGGCCTGATTCCACCAGTCCGTTGAGAATCATGGCGAGCGCTTGGGCCGACAGGGTGGTGTGGCGCCCGAGCTCGGCACGTGAGAGTCTCCCGCCGCGACGCAACGCGTCCAGTACCGCGAGGCTATTGCCCAGGCGCAGGTCACTGTTTCTGCGGGTCGTAAGCGCAGTCGAGGCCATCGTGTTCGGTCCTCTTTCGTATCGGGCTGGGTCTACAGCTCGGTGCGAGGGTCTCAAAGAACTTCCCATATTCTCGTCGAGATCCCTTGCGCAAATACTACAGTTTCTCTACGGTCTTGAGTAATCTGTCCGAGCCCGGGTGGTCCTCCGGGGAATTTCAGGGAGTCCCAATGCGTACGACGACTGTCACTCGATCCGCCCGTAAGAGAGCGCGAAGGGGCGATGGACGTCGCATCCTGACCATAGCGGTTGCGGTACTCGGCCTGACGTTGGCTGGTTGTGGGGGCAGCGAAACGCCGGCGAACAACGGCACTGATGGACCCCAGCCCACGGGGAGCGACTCGACGCCCAATTCCAGCGACGGGGCGACTGGCGGGCATCAGCCAGTCGGCACGCTCCACGTCGCTGCCGCGACGAATGTGCAAACGTTGGATCCACAGGGCGCGGCGGTCGCCCAGGAGTACTACCTCAATCCGGTGTTCGACACACTCGTCCATGCTCTCGCCGACGGAAGCTACGCAGGCGGCCTCGCCGACGAGTGGACCAACGTCGACTCCACCACGTTCGAACTCCATTTGCGCCCCGACGTCACCTTCAGCGACGGCGCGCCGGTGGATGCGGATGCGGTCGCCGCAAACTTCCAACGAGGCATCGACGCTGAAGCAAGCCCATCCGCCTCGTTTTACCAGAACATCGACTCGGTCGAGGCAGTCGACGACGCGACCGTGCGCCTCCACCTGGTCAACCCGACCACCGACATGCTCTCGCAACTGACCCGGCTGCCGGGCATGATGATGAGCCCCGCGTCGTTCGATGCCAACCCCGATACCCAGCCGGTGGGAGCCGGCGGGTGGACCTATGACGCGTCTGCCTCCCACGCGGGGGAGGTGCAGGTCTACCGGGCCAATCCCACTTACTGGGACCCGGACAGCATCGGCGTGGAGACCGTCGAGATCCGCGTCATGGAAGATGCTTCCGCCGCCACCAACGCCATTTTGGACGGCCAGGTCGACATTATCGAGCTCCGCAGCGAAGCGGATCGCGCCACCCTGGACAACGGCACCTTGGAGCTGATTGACCGGCCGAACGCGAACGTGTACTACATGCAGATCATGGATACGGACGGCACCTTGCTCAAGCCCATGGGCGACGAACGGGTCCGTCGAGCGCTCAACCTGGCGATCGACCGTGAGGCGATCAACCAGGGGATGCAGTTCGGCAATGGCAATCCGAGCCCCAGCTTCTGGCTCCCCGGAACGCCGTACTACGACGAGTCGCTAGAGGAACTCGCCTACGATCCCGACAAGGCGCGTGAGCTACTCGCGGAGGCCGGCTACGCCGACGGATTCTCGGTCACGCTGCCCGCCTTCGGCGCCATCACCGAGGTCGCCGAATCCATCCAGCAGATGTGGTCAGCCATCGGCGTGGACGTGACGATCGACCAGGTCGAGCCCGGCACGCTGGCCAACGTCATGCGTAACGGCAAGACAGTCATGGCGGCCACCCTGGCCCGCGGTTTCACCGCGGAGTCGCAGTACATGGAAAGGCACGCACCGGACAGCCCGTATGACCCACTGCACACCGACCGCGGTGACGTGGCCGAGCTGGCGGACAAGGCGCTGCACGCCGAGACCGAGGAGGCGCAGGCCGAGGCGTGGCGCGACGTCTACTCGTATCTGATCAAGCAGGGCTACTTGATGGTGATCTCCCATGTGAGCCCGACCATCGTCGTGTCACCGAAGGTCTCCGGTGCCGAACTCGCTCCGTCGGACAACCTGCCGAAGCCGCTCGGCATCACGGTGAGCTGACCTCGTGCTACGCGTAGCGATAGGACGCCTCGTCGCACTCATCCCGTTGCTGGTGGTGGCTAGCTTCGCCGCCTTCTTGCTGCTGCAGCTCACCTCGACCGATCCGGCCGTGGTGCGCTTGGGGGAGAATGCGACAGAGGCGTCCTACGCTGCGTTCCGGCACGAGATTGGCGTGGACCGACCGATTCTGGTCCAGTACGGCAGCTGGCTGCTCGGAGCCCTGCACGGTGACCTGGGTACCTCGTGGTCCAGTTCGACCCCTGTCACCGATCTGCTGACGCACCGCTTTCCGGTGACGCTGTCGATTTCCGTTGGCGCGCTCATCATCGGGCTCGTGCTCGGGATCCCCGCCGGTATCGCGGCAGGGATCCGGGCCGGACGGAGCAGCGATTCACTGCTGACGGGGACGGCATCGGTCGGTCAGGCCGTTCCGAGCTTTTGGCTGGCCATGCTGCTCGTCGCCTATGTGGCCATGAAGACTCCATGGTTCCCAGCCACCGGATACGTGCCGTTCGGACACGATGCAGCAGGGTGGTTACGCAGCATCGCCTTGCCGTCGTTCGCATTGGGCGCCGCGGCGGCCGGGGCATTCGCCCGACAAACGCGGGCCGGATTCGTCCGCGTGCTGCACGAGCCCTATATCCGGACGGCGGTGGCCGGTGGTCTGGACCTGCGTCGCATCCTCTGGCGAACGGCGCTGCGCAACGCGGCGGTGCCGGTAGTGACGACAATCGCCGGCCACGCCGCGGTGCTGGTGGGCGGCGCCGTTATCGTTGAGCAGGTCTTCGCCCTGCCCGGACTGGGCCAGCTCGTGCTCAACGCCATCCGCAACGGTGACATGCCCGTGGTGCTGGGATTCGTGGCGCTGATGGCCGCACTGATGGCGCTGATCCAGTTCCTGCTGGATGTGGCCTACGCGCTCCTCGACCCTCGGGTGCGTGCGGCATGAAACGCAACTCCGCCGTCGTCACAGCTTCCTGGGCGATCCTTATCGTGTTCGGACTGCTCGCCGTGGCAGGTCCGTGGATCGCGCCGTACGATCCCACGACGGGGACACCTGCAGATGCCCTGGCCGCGCCGGGCGCCGAGCACTGGCTCGGAACCGACTATCTCGGCCGCGACACCCTGAGCAGGCTGATCGACGGGGCCCGCGTATCGGCAATCGCCGGATTCGAGGCCACCGCGGTCGCAGTCGTGCTCGGCGGGGGCCTGGGCATGGTGATCGGACTGCTGGGCGGCTGGATCGATCGCATCATGATGCGCGTCGTCGAGGGGATCTCGGCCATCCCGGCGATCGTGCTGGCCATCGCAATCATCGCCGCCCTGGGCAGCGGGCTGAGCCGCTCGATGTTCGCCGTGGGCATCGCCTTCGCCATGGGAATGGCGAGGTTGGCCCGTGGGTTGACACTCGCCGAACGGGAGCGACTGTACGTGGACGGGGCACGGGTGATCGGTGCCAAACGGATTCGGTTGTTGCTCCGCCACATTGCGCCGAATATCGCGGGACCGCTCGGCGTCGAAGCGACGTTGGTTTTCGCCCACTCCGTGACTATCGAGGCGGCACTGAGCTTCCTCGGCCTGGGAACGCAGCCCCCGGCCGCCAGCTGGGGCGGCATGCTTGCCAGCGCGCAACGGACCATCCGCGAAGCACCGTTCCAGGCCATTCCGCCCGGGCTTGCCCTGGTACTGGCCGTCCTTGCGCTCAACATTGTCGGCGACGCGCTGGTGCGCCGCCGGCGGGGCGTCGGGCTGGACAATCCCACCGGCTATCTCAAGCCGGTTGGTGTGTCCCGTGCCCCGTCCGGCGCGCAGGCGACCACTGCCGAGACCGGGAACAACTCGACGGCTCCGCTGCTCGACGCGCGTGATCTGACTGTCCGCTACGGAGACAGCGTCGCCGTCGACCGCGCGACCGTAACGATCAATCATGGCGAAGTCGTGGCGCTGGTTGGCGAGTCGGGAAGCGGCAAAACATCGCTCGCCATGGCGTTGGCCGACTTGCTCACCCCGCCCGCCACCAGCGACGCCGCATGGGTGCGACTCGGCGGCACGCCACATCTTGACCTCGTCGAGGCCGATGCCGCTACCCGGGCGAACTGGCGCAGCCGCGTCGGCGTCGTCTTCCAGGAGCCCGCCGCCTCGTTGAACCCGCTGCAAACCGTCCGGCGTCAAATGCGTGACGTGATCCAGGCGCAACGTCGCATGACAGCAGAACGTCAGCCGCCGCTCCGATCTGAGCGACGGGCGTTGAACGGACGGCGATCCGTCGACGCGGAGATCATTTCACTCCTCTCAGCGGTCGGGCTCAAGCGACCATCGATGGTGGCGCGGTTGCGCCCCGGTCAGATATCGGGTGGCATGGCACAGCGAGTGATGATCGCGTTGGCTTTGGCCAAGTCTCCCGAATTGTTGATCGCCGACGAACCGACGACGGCGCTCGATGTGACGGTGCAGGCGGAGATCATCGAGCTGTTGCGCCGACTGTGCCGCGAACGCAAATTCGGAGTGTTGTTCGTGACCCACGATCTTGGCGTCGCTGGCGAGCTGGCCGATCGAGTGGTCGTGATGCTGCATGGCCACATCGTGGAATCGGGCCCGATCGCCGACGTGATCCGTCAGCCGCGTGAGCCGTACACGCGAGCCCTGGTCGCGGCTGTGCCACGCAACGAACCCGGCCGTGCGATCCTGACCCCGCCGCCGATGGCCGAGGACTCCGTCATGCTGAGCGAGCCGGCCGGGAGAACACTGTGAGTGCCACTGACCTTATGGGTGTGACGAAGGACCTCACCGTCACATTCCCGCGGCGTGGACGATTCGGCGACTGGCGCCCGAAACCGTTCGTCGCCGTCGATCGCGCCGCGATCGATCTGGGTGCCGGGCAGATTACCGGCCTGGTCGGCGAGTCCGGCTCCGGAAAGTCCACTCTTGCACGGGCGCTGTTGCGCCTTGTTCCGTTCACTGGCCACGCCAGCATTTGCGGGTTCGACGTGGGTGCCCTGCCGATGCCAGCACCGTTGAGCTACCGACGCGCTGTCCAGGCTGTGTTCCAGGATCCTTATCAGGCGCTCAATCCTCGGCACAGTGTTCTCAACCTCGTCAGTGAGCCGTTGTCCATCCATACGGAATTGGATGCGGACGCGCGGCGGAATCGGGTCGTGACCACACTGGAGTCGGTGGGGCTGGGCGCGGAACTACTGCAACGGACCACTCGGGAACTCTCTGGTGGGCAACGACAACGAGTCGCGATTGCGCGCGCCATCATCGTGGAACCGTCGCTGCTGGTCCTCGACGAGGCGCTGAGTGCGCTCGACGTCACCACCGCAGCCTCGGTGGCGAGACTATTGCGCGGACTGTTGCGGCCTGATTCAGCCATGTTGTTCATCGGGCACGACCTGGCCATGGTGCGCCAGTTGTGCGATCGCGTGCATGTGATGCGCGACGGACGCATCGTCGAGTCCGGTTCGGCGGACCAGGTGTGCGGCGCCCCGGAGCATGAGTACACAAGGTTGCTGGTCGCATCGATTCCCACGTTGTTCCGGAACACAACGCTATGAGTCGTCGGCGAATCGGAACAGAACATCAATCGGAGGAAACAATGAACACCGCTGGGGGACCCCTGCGTGGCGTCCGTGTGCTGGATGCGAGCACAATGCTTGCCGGACCCCTGACCGGTGGCCTGCTCGCCGATTTCGGCGCGGATGTGATCAAGGTTGAGGATACGCGTGGCGGTGATCCGATGCGCCTCATCTCTGCGGATGAACAGGGCCGGTCGGTGCTGTCGAAGATTTCCAACCGGAACAAGCGCAGCATCGCCATCGATTTGCGAGATGAGCGAGGACAGGCGCTCTTTCGCGAGTTGACCGCCAAAGTGGATGTGGTCGCGACCAACCTGCGCATGTCCACGCTCGAAAAGTGGGGATTGGGCTTCGAGTCGCTCTCCGAGGCGAACCCGGGTTTGGTCATGTATCACTTGTCTGCGCTGGGGCGGTCCGGATCTCGCAGGGACGATCCGGGATTTGCTCGCGTCGCTGAGGCATATTCTGGGCTCACTTATGCCTCGGGTGAACCCAATGGCCCGCCCATGTTCGCCGGATATGCGATCGCTGACGGCGTCGGCGGTCTGCACGGCGCGTTCGCGGTCGTGCTGGCGCTTTACGAATCATTGCGCTCCGGTCGGGGGCAGCTGGTGGAGGTGTCCCTGGCGGGAGCGATGCTCCGCATGCTGGAGGGGCTGGTGGCGGAGTACGAGGCGACGGGAATTTCTCCGCAGCGCAACGGCAACCGCAATAGCATCTCTCCGAACGGGATCTATCGTACGGCTGACGACCAATGGATCGTGTTGCCGATCAGCACCCCGAGTATGTGGTTGCGTATGTGTACTGCGATCGGCCGACCGGAGCTGGTCCACGATGATCGCTTCACCTCCAATGCGGACAGGGTGCGAAACCGCGAAGCACTGGAAGCCATCTTGGTGCCAGAACTGGCCAGCCGTACGCTGGACGACTTGTACGACACGCTTCGTACGCACGAAGTCGCCGTGGGGCGGGTCAACTCAATGGCGGACCTGTTTGCGGACGAGGATGCGTGGGCGGAGGGCATGCTCGTTCGAGTAGATGACCCGCAGCTCGGTCGTCCCGTCGGAATGCCGGGGGTGCTTCCGCACCTGTCGGCCACCCCCGGACACATCCGGCATGTCGGCCCGGAACCGGGCGAGCACACCGAGGAAGTGCTGCGCGAGATGCTGGGTACCGATGACGAGACGATCGCCGCGCTCCGGGCGGCCGGGGTGATCGCGTAGCGGGCCAGGTCCGGCTCGGTGATCCGCTGTCGCAAGTTGGATCGCACATGGGCGCGACGAGCCGGGCAACGGATGGGGACACCATGCCGCGTCGCGGCAAAGGTGTCGCGACGATAAGGAGAACACCGATCATGATCGTGGAGCGCGATCCCGTCGAAGCGGGATTCGACCCTGTGCGCCTTCACAGGATCGACGACTACCTGCAGACGTTCGTCGATCGCGGTCAGCTGCCCGGCTGGCAGTTGGTGATCAGCCGGGGAGGCGCCGTGGTCCACGAATCACACGCCGGGCTACGGGATATCGACCGCGCTGTGCCCATCGGCGATGACTCGTTGTTTCGCATCTATTCGATGACCAAGCCCATCACCTCGGTAGCCGCGATGATGCTGTACGAGCGCGGGCTGTTTCAGCTGGGCGATCCCGTGAGCGATGTCATCGAGTCATTTGGCAATCTGCGTGTCTATGCCGGCGGCAGTGACGCCCGCATGTCGGCCGTGACTGCGACCGAACCGGTGCGGATGCTTCACCTGCTCACTCATACGGCGGGCCTGACCTACGGCTTTATCCGTCAGCATCCGGTGGACGCGGTCTATCGCGCCCGCGGCCTGGACGGCCCCCAGAGTGGAGGGCTCCAGGCATTGTGCGACGGGATCGCCGATGTGCCGCTGCTCTTCCAGCCCGGATCCGAGTGGGCCTATTCCATGGCGACCGATGTGCTCGGGCGGGTGGTGGAGGTGCTCAGTGGGAGACCGCTGGCGGAGTTCTTCGCCGACGAGATCTTCGGCCCACTGGGCATGGCGGAGACCCGGTTCGGCACCGGGCCGGAACCCAACAGCAGACTGGTCACACTGTACTCGCTCGGTGGAGGCGGCCTCATCGCCGTCGACGACTTGGCGGCGCTCGTGGATCGGCCGTCCTATCCCAGCGGCGGCGGTGGGCTGATCAGCTCGGCCCACGACTACCACCGGTTCACGCAGATGCTGCTACGGCGCGGCGAACTCGATGGGCATCGCGTGCTGGGCAGTCGAACGGTCGACTACATGACGCGCAATCACGTTCCGGGCGGGGTCGACCTGGCCACATTCGGGCGGGCACTGTATTCGGAGTCCCCCATGCGGGGAGTGGGATTCGGACTCGGGTTCTCCGTGGACCTTGATCCCGCAGCGGCGCGTCGCCCCGGCAGCCCTGGCACCTTTGGATGGGGCGGGATGGCCGGTACCCGATTCTGGGTGGACCCAGCGGAGGAGCTGACGGCGCTGTTCTTCACCCAGGTGTTCACCCCGACGCCATTGCCGGTGCGTGAGGGTCTACGGCAGATGGTCTACCAGGCGCTCGTGGATTAGGGCTGGGGGACCAGATAGCCCAGGATTTCGGCCACGCAGACGGGTTTCTCGCCGTGCTCGGCAGTGATCGTGACTCGCTGCACGAGTTGGAACCCCTGGGCTTGCGGTTCGAGACTGAGCAGGTCCACCCCGCCACGCACCCGCGAGCCGACGGGCAGCGGGGCGGGGTAGCGCACCTTGTTCGAGCCGTAGTTGATCTGCATGGCGAGGCCATCGATATGCACTACCTCCGACAGCATGACCGATACCAGCGAGAGCGACAGGTATCCGTGGGCGATGGTGCTCCCGAAGGGACCACGTCGTGCCCGCTCCGGGTCCGTGTGAATCCACTGGTGATCCTCGGTGACATCGGCGAACGCGTCGATGCGTTCCTGGTCGATCACATGCCAGCGGGAGTATCCGAGATGGGTGCCGACCGCGGACCGCACCTCCGCGACCGATCCGAAGACACGCGGCTGCATGCTCTCGCTCATGCCAAGGTCCCCCCGCCGTCCACATACAGGACTTGGCCGGTGATGTAGGATGCTTCGTCGCTAGCGAGAAACGCTGCTGCAGCGGCAATGTCGTCCGGGGTTCCCACGCGCTTGATCGGGTTGGCGGCGGCCGCCGACGCCTGGAATTCATCTACTGTGATCCCCATGCGCGCCGCCGTGGCATCGGTCATGTCGGTGGCCACGAATCCGGGCGCGACCGCATTGACGTTGACGCCGAACGGACCAAGTTCGATCGCGAGCGTTCGGGTGAATCCTTGAATTCCCATCTTTGCCGCGGAGTAGTTGGCTTGCCCACGATTGCCGAGCGCGGAGATGCTGGAAACATTGATGATCTTCCCGTACTTCTGCGGCACGAACACCGCCTGGGCGGCTTTCGACATCAAGAATGCGCCCCTGAGGTGAACTGTCATGACGGCGTCCCAGTCGTCCTCCGTCATTTTGAAGAGCAGGTTGTCGCGGGTGATACCGGCGTTGTTCATCAGGATGTGCAGTCCCCCGAGCTCGTCGACTGCGCGCTGCACGGCGGCCTCGACGGCGGCAGCGTCGCCCACGTTGGCCGCGATGCCGATGTGCTTGGCCCCTCCGGGGAGGCGGCTCGCGGCGGCACGAGCCGCCTCCTCGTCCATGTCGACGATGGCGATGCTGGCTCCTTCGCCGGCGAGTCGGGTCGCAACGCCGAAGCCGATGCCGCGAGCGGCTCCGGTGATGAGCGCGGTGCGGCCTTCGTAGCGGTTCATGCAGTGGCTCCTTTGAGTGGGTTGATTGAATTCGGCTCACAGAATGTGTGGTGCGCCCGTCACGTGATGACCAGGCCTCCGTCGACGGTCAGCGTGTGTCCGGTGATGTATCCGGCAGCATCGGAAGCCAAGAACACGGCTGCGGAAGCGATTTCGGGCAGCCGACCGAGACGTCCGGCCACGATGCGCTCCGTCACTCGGTCGACATAGGCCGGCGCGTACTGGGCCGTCATCTCAGACTCGAAGAAGCCGGGTGCCAGCGCGTTGACCCGGATGCCCTTGCGTCCGGTCCACTGCTGTGCCAGGTCCCGCGTCATTCCGAGAAGTCCCGCCTTCGAGGCCGAGTAGGCCGCCTGAGGCAGACCCGCGGTGGTCAGCGCCAAGACGGACGAAATGTTGATGATGCTCGATCCCGCCTGCATGATGCGGGCACAGGACTGCGCCATCCAGTAACAACCGTTCAGATTGGTGTCGATCACCGACCGGAATTCGTCGGGGGACTCTCGGGTGGCGGGCACCGCGGTGCCGACTCCCGCGTTATTGATCAAGATGTCGACGCGGCCCAATGCTCTGTGCGCCCCGTCGACGAACTGCCGGCACGAGCCCGGGTCGCTCACATCCAGCGGCAGTGCGACCGCGCGCCGACCGACCGCCTCCACCTGATGTGCGGTCTGCTCCAACCGCTTCAGTCGGCGGGCCCCGATCGCGACATCCGCGCCAGCCTCGGCCAGCGCCCGGGCAAATGCCACGCCAAGGCCGCTGGAGGCACCGGTCACCACGGCGACTTTGTCATCAAGTCTGAACAGATCCAGTATTGACATGGCGGATCTGGTCAAATCCGCTCAATGATCAAGGCCATACCTTGGCCGCCGCCAACGCACATCGTGATCAGGCCGGTGGTCTTGTCGTGCCAATCAAGGGAATTCAGCATCGTCGCCTGCATTCGCGCTCCCGTCATACCAAACGGGTGACCCACGGCGATCGCGCCCCCGTTGACGTTCAACCGGTCGATGTCGACACCAAGATCCTGGTATGACGGGACGACCTGCGCCGCGAACGCCTCGTTGATCTCGACGAGGTCGATATCGTTGATGCTCATCCCGGCAAGCTTCAGGGCTCGGCGGGAGGCCTCGACCGGTCCCAGCCCCATGATCTCGGGCGACAGGGCACTGACGCCGGTGGACACGATTCTGGCGTGCGGCGTGATGCCGAGTTCGGCGGCCTTCGTGTCCGACATGACGATTACCGCCGCGGCGCCGTCGTTGAGCGGGCAGCAATTGCCGGCCGTCACCACCCCGTCCGGACGGAAGACAGGCTGGAGCTGCGACACCGCTTCGTAAGTGACACCCGCGCGGGGGCCATCGTCGGCGGCGATCACGCCGCCGTCCGGAGTGGGAATCGGTGTGATCTCGCGTGCCCAGAAGCCCGAGGCGATGGCGGCTTCGGCGAGATTCTGTGAGCGGACCCCGAACTCGTCCAGCTCCTTGCGATTCAGCCCGCGCATCGTCGCGATGTTCTCGGCAGTCTGGCCCATGGCGATATATACGTCCGGCAAGAGACCGTCCTCACGAGGATCGTGCCAGGGTTCATTGGATTGCGCGGTGTCGTCGGAGCGCTGCTGCGCGTCGCGGAAGGCGGGGTTGGTGGTCCCGGGAATGTGGTCGGAGGTGCCCTTGCCGAATCGTGAGACCGTCTCGACGCCAGCGGAGACGAACACCTCGCCTTCCCCGGCTTTGATCGCGTGGAAGGCCATCCGGGTGGTTTGAACCGACGAGGAGCAGTAGCGCGTCACGGTGGTGCCGGGGACCTTGTCCCAGCCGTTGAGGACGGAGACGACTCGGCCGAGATTGTTGCCGCTTTCGCCGCCCGGTAAGCCACAGCCCAGGATCAGGTCGTCGATCTCGGTGGGGTCCAGTGCGGGCACGGCGTCGACGGCCGCCTGGGTGATGAATGACGCGAGGCTGTCCGGTCGCCAGTCCTTGAGTGATCCCTTGTTGGCTCGACCGATCGGCGTGCGCGTCGCCGCCACGATCACTGCTTCCGGCATGAGGTCTCCAATTTTGATTCGGCAAGAGCTGGCTTGGCAAGACATAAGCGCTTGCTTAGACTAAGCGTGCGCTTAGTTTGACACCAAGGAGTGCTCTTGTCCACCGATGCGATTCCGCAAGATGTGCATCCGCCCGATGCGGATCCGTTGCCGACCCCGGCGCAGCTGCGATTACTTGACGCGGCAATCGACGCGTTCGCAGAATCCGGGTTCGGTGGCACGACGACGCGGGACATCGCCGCCCGCGCGGGCAAGAGCCCCGCTGCGGTCTACATCCACTACCGGACGAAGGAGGATGTCCTATTCGCGGTCAGCCGGCTCGGCCATCTCAGCGCTCTGAATTGCCTGAGCGAGGCGGCGCACCAGGACGCCACGCCCACAGAACGGATATACGGCATGGTCACCGCCTTCAGCAGGTGGCACATGGATCACGCGAAACTCGGCAGGGTGGCCCAGTACGAGTTCGCCGCCATGACGGATGAGCACCGCACGGCGATCGCCGAATTGCGACGCCGCTGTCAGCAAGTGGTGCGTGCGGTGATCCACGACGGGATAGCGGCGGGCGAGTTCGAGGTGGACGACGTGTCGGGGGCGGCCGACGCTGTGCTGTCGCTGTCGATTGACCTCGTGCGGTGGTTCGATCCTGCACGGAACCGCGACCCGGTCGCCCTCGCCGCGCAGCACGCCGAATTGGCGGTGCGGATGGTGCGGGGATGCCGCTCGTCACCAGTGGAACCGTCGCCCGCCGTCGAAGGAACGCGATGAAGCGCCATCTTTACGATGCGGACCACGAGGCGTTCCGCGAGACGGTGCGGGGCTTCGTGGAGCGCTGGGTGGCGCCACATCAGGAGCAGCACTTGGCCGATCATGGCTTGCCGCGGGAGTTTTGGACGGCCGCTGGCGAGCAGGGGCTGCTGGGATTGCAGATTCCGGAAGAGTATGGCGGGTCGGGTGCCGGCGACTACCGCTTCACGTCGGTCCTCACCGAGGAATTGGCGAAGGTGGCCGCCGCCTATGCCTCGTCCGTGGGTATCCACGCCGACATCACCGCGCCCTACCTGGTGGACCTCGGTTCTGAGCAACAGAAGCGGCGCTGGCTGCCCGGGGTCGCCTCCGGCGAGGTGCTGCTGGCCATTGCGATGACGGAACCATCCGGGGGATCCGACCTGGCCGCGTTGAAGACGACGGCAGTTCGCGACGGCGCCGACTGGGTGCTCAATGGTGCGAAAACGTTTATTACCAACGGGTATTCGGCGGACCTGGTGATCGTTGCTGCGCGCACCGATCCGGCCGAGAAGGCCAAGGGAATCACCCTCTTCGCCGTCGAATCCACGGCGCCCGGCTTCAGCCGCGGGCGCAAGCTCGACAAGGTCGGACAGCAGGAGTCGGATACGGCGGAGCTGTTCTTCGACAACGTACGCCTGACCGATGCCGCGGTAGTCGGCGAAGTGAACCTGGGCTTCGTGCATATGATGCGCAAGCTGCCGCAGGAACGGCTGGGCGCAGCGGTGTCGAACGTGGCGCACGCCAAGCAGATTCTGGCGGAGACGATCGGCTATGCCCGGCAGCGCAAGGCATTCGGCTCACCGATCGGGTCGTTCCAGCACAACAAATTCCTACTGGCGGAGCTAGCGACGCGGATTGACGTCACCGAAACCTATGTCGACCGCTGCGTTCTCGCCCACCACGAGGGCGAATTGACCGCAGTGGATGCTGCGAAAGCCAAGTGGTGGTCGGCCGCCATGCAAAACGAGGTGCTCGACCACCTTGTTCAGATCTTTGGCGGCTACGGATTCATGAACGAATATCGCGTGGCGCGAGCATGGCGCGATGCACGCGTGACGCGGATCTGGGCGGGCTCCAATGAGATCATGAAGGAACTGATCGGCCGCGATCTCGGGCTGTGAAGTGCCTCGCGCGCGTATTTGAGTCTGGGACTCAATATCAATCTATGAGAATTGCGCGCTAGCCTTGCTAGGCGAAGGATGACAGTGGCGGAAGGCACCCCATGAAGGAGCAGCGGTACACGCACGGTCACGACGCCACGGTGCTGAAATCGCACGAGGTGCGGACCGCGCAGAACTCCGCGGCCTATCTCCTCGACCACCTGCGGCCCGGGATGGATCTGCTCGACGTCGGGTGCGGGCCCGGCACGATCACCGTCGACCTCGCCCGCCGGGTGGCGCCCGGTCGTGTCGTCGGAACCGATCTCTCCGCCGACGTGCTGCAGGCGGCGCGTCGCCGCGCCGCGGACGCCGGCGTCCGGGTCGAATTCCGCCGGGCGGACCTGTACGGATCGGACCTGGGCGAGGCCGCGTATGACGTCGTCCATGCCCATCAGGTGCTACAGCATGTGCCCGACCCTGTCGGAGCGCTGCGGCAGATGCGCCATTGCTGTCGGACGGGCGGCGTCGTGGCAGCGCGCGATGCGGACTATGCGGCGATGTTCTGGTACCCGCTGCTGCGGGAGCTGGAACGGTGGCGGGAGCTGTATCGCACCGTCGCGCGGCAGAACGGGGGAGAACCGGACGCCGGACGGCGGATGTCCGCCTGGGCGCGAGCGGCCGGTTTCACCGACGTCGCGGTGACCTCCTCGGTGTGGACCTATGCGACCGCCGCCGAGCGCGACTGGTGGGGCGGCATGTGGGCCGAGCGGATCACCGGATCCGCGATCACCGGGCAGATACTCGACCGCGGTCTGGCGACACAGGCCGAACTGCAGGAGATCTCGGCCGCATGGCGTCGGTGGGCCGCCGACCCCGACGGGTACTTCGCGGTCACCCACGGGGAGATCATCTGCGTCGCGTGACGCTTCTTCCGGCGCGTCGTCGAACACGCGGGATCGGTCCGCCATCATGAGCGGATCGCACCATGCCGTGCCCGCCGGGCGCGGCACGGCCCGGACCACCAAGCGCGGCATGGCCCGGATCGCGGCGCCGGCTCAGATCAGGCCGAAGGCCAGCATCGCGTCGGCGACCTGGGTGAACCCGGAGATGTTCGCGCCGAGCACGTAGTTGCCGGGTTCGCCGTACTCGTCGGCGGTCTCGGCGCAGCGCAGGTGGATGCCACGCATGATGTCGGCGAGGCGGTCCTCGGTGTAGTCGAAGCTCCACGAGTCGCGCGAGGCGTTCTGCTGCA
>CAZIIX010000028.1:0-16964 GCA_964539345.1 uncultured Actinomycetes bacterium
TGGCCGGCGCCGGCCCCGAGGAGAACCTGCCGCCCCACAGCGCGGTGGGGCCGCCGTCGCGGCCGCCTGGCACCGTGCCGCCGGGCACCGTCCCGTCGGCATCGCGGCCGCCTGGCACCGTCTCGCCGGGCACCGTCTCGCGGGGCATCTCCGTCACGTCTCGTGCCTTTCCGTCGTCGTGCGCCCTGCCGGCCCCGCGGGGCCGCGGTCCTGCCCGGCGGCGGCGTAGGCGGCCAGCCGGGCACCCAGTTCCGCCCCCGTCAGGCCTTCGCGGGCGACCAACATGATGGTGTCATCCCCGGCGATCGTGCCGACCACCCCGTCCGGTGCCGCCCGGTCGATCGCGGACGCGAGGAACTGCGCGGCCCCGGGCGGCGTCCGCAGCACGGCGATGTTGCCGGACGCGTCGTGCGAGAGCAGCAGGTCCGCGAGCAGGCGGCCCAACCGCGACACCCCGCCCGCGACCGGCCGGGGATGACCGTCCTCGAGGATCACGTACACGCCGGGGCCGCCGTCCACGCCGCGCATCTTGACCGCGCCGAGTTCCTCCAGGTCGCGGGAGAGCGTGGCCTGGGTGATCTCGATGCCCTCGTCGGCCAGCAGCGCCGCCAGCTCGGTCTGCGACCTGATCGTCCCGCCCCCGATCAGCGACGTGATGCGTCCCTGCCGCGCCGCCTTGGTCTGCGGCTGCGCGGCGGCGGTCGGCACGCGACGGGAGGACACCGCTGTGCCTAGGCCTGGTTCGAATCCGCGAGCAGGAAGGCCAGCAGCGCCTTCTGCGCGTGCAGTCGGTTCTCCGCCTCGTCCCACACGGCGCTGGCCGGTCCGTCGATCACGTCGTCGGTGATCTCCACGCCGCGGTGGGCGGGCAGGCAGTGCAGCACGATCGCGCCGGGTGCGGCATGGTCGACCAGTCCCCCGTTGATCTGGAACGGCCAGAACGGCGTGGAGCGGTCCAACCCGTCGTTCTCCTGACCCATCGAGGTCCACGTGTCGGTGACCAGCACGTCGGAATCGGCGACGGCAGCGCGTGGATCGGACAGCAGCTCGATGGATCCCCCGGTGTCGCCGGCGCGGTTCTTCGCCGCTTGCACGATGTCCGGGTGCGGGTCGAACCCGGCCGGCGCCGCGATGCGCACGTGCATGCCGGCGGTGGCGCCGCCGACCATCAACGAGTGCGCCATGTTGTTCGCGCCGTCGCCGAGGAACGTCACCGTGAGCCCCGCGAGACGGCCCTTGCGTTCCCGGATCGTCTGCAGGTCGGCGAGCACCTGGCAGGGGTGGAACTCGTCGGTCAGCGCGTTGACCACCGGGACGGTCGCGGCGCTCGCCATGGCGTCGATGCGGCGCTGCGCGAACGTGCGGAACACGGCGGCGTCCGCGTACCGGCTGACGACGCGGATGGTGTCCTCGATGGTCTCCTCGCGGCCCATCTGCGAGGTGCGGCCGTCGACGATGACGGGCTGGCCGCCGAGTTGGTGGATGCCGATCTGGAACGACAGCCGGGTCCGGGTGGAGTTCTTCTCGAACAGCACGACGACCGACTTGCCGTCCAGCGGCGTGGCCGTGTCGGCGCCGGACTTGAGGGCGTCGGCATGGTCGAGGATGCGCGTGAGCTCGTCCGGGGTGATGTCGTCGTCGCGCAGGAAGTGTCGGATCATGCGGTGCTCCTTGAGGCCTCGTCGAGAATGGTGGGCAGGGCGGTGACGAACCGGTCGGCCTGCTGCTCGGTGAGCACCAGCGGCGGCGCGATGCGCAGCACGTCCGGCGCGGCCGCGTTGGTCAGGAAACCGGCCGCCGCGGCCGCCGCGTTGGCGCGGGCCGCGACCGGCGCGGCCAGTTGGATGCCGATCAGCAGGCCGCGGCCGCGCACCTCGGAGATCAGCGGGTGCGCGAGTCCGTCGATGGCCGTCGTCAGGTGCTTGCCCAGTGCGGTGACATGATCGAGCAGGCCGTCGGCAGCGATGGTGTCCAGCACGGCCAGCGCGGCCGCGGCGCACACCGGGTTGCCGGCGAACGTCGACCCGTGCGAACCCGGGGTGAGCAGGTCGGCGGCCGCGCCGAAGCCGATGACGGCGCCGAGCGGGAGGCCGCCACCGAGGCCCTTGGCCAGCGTGACGATGTCCGGGCGGATCCCGGCGGTCTGGTAGGCGAACCAGGTCCCGGTGCGACCGATGCCGGTCTGCACCTCGTCGAGGACGAACAGCGCCCCGGCCCGGCCGGTCAGCCGGCGGACGTCGGCGAGATAGCCGTCCGGCGGGCAGATCACCCCGGCCTCGCCCTGGATGGGCTCGCAGATGAACGCGGCGACGGTGCCCGGTCGCTCGGCCAGTGTCTGCTCGAGCGCGCCCGCGTCCCCGTACGGGATGAACTCCACGCCGGGCGGCATCGGTTCGAACGGCGTGCGCTTCGCGGGCTGGCCGGTCATGGCCAACGCCCCCATGCTGCGGCCGTGGAAGCTGTTGGTGGTGGCGATGATTCGTGGTCTGCCGGTGATCCGTGCCATCTTGAACGCGGCCTCGTTGGCCTCCGTCCCGGAGTTCGCGAACAGCACCCGCCCGTCGCCGGTCGCGCCCGCGATGTCCAGCAGGCGCTCGGCGAGGGCGAGGACCGGCGGGTCGGCGAAGTAGTTGGACACGTGCGGCAGGGTGGCGATCTGTTCGGAAACGGCGCGCACGATGGCCGGGTGCGCGTAGCCGAGGGCGTTCACCGCGATGCCGCCCAGCAGGTCGAGGTACTGCCTGCCGTCGGCGTCGGTGACCTCGGCGCCGTATCCGGAGACCAGCTCGATGGCGGGCGTGCCGAAGTTCTTCATGAGCGCCGCGTCCCAGCGCGCGGCCGCGGCGGCGTTCCCGGTCGTGGTCGGGTCCGGGTTGCTCATGGCGTCTCCCCCCATGTCGGAACGACCATCGTTCCGATTCCCTGGCTGGTGACGATCTCCAGCAGGATCGCGTGCGGCCGTCGCCCGTCGATGATGTGCGCGGCGGGCACTCCGCCGCGTACGGCGCGCAGCGCCCCTTCCATCTTCGGCACCATGCCGGCGGCCAGCGTCGGCAGCATCGCCTCCAGCGCGTCGGCGGTGATGCGGCTGATCAGCGAGCTTCGGTCGGGCCAGCGGGCGTAGAGCCCCTCGACGTCGGTGAGCATCACCAGCTTGGTGGCGCCGAGCGCCTGCGCGATCGCGGCCGCGGCGGTGTCCGAATTGATGTTGTGCACGACGCCGTCCGCGTCGGGTGCCACCGTCGCGATGACCGGGATGCGCCCCGCCGCGACGATGTCCAGCACCGCGTCGGGGTTGACCGACGCCACGTCGCCGACCAGGCCGACGTCCGTCTCGACACCGTCGACGCGCACCGTGCGCCGGGTGGCGGTCAGCAGGTTCGCATCCTCGCCGCTCATGCCCACGGCGAGCGGACCGTGCGAGTTGATCAGGCCCACCAGTTCGCGGCCGACCTGGCCGACGAGCACCATGCGCACGACGTCCATCGCCTCGGCCGTCGTCACCCGGAAGCCGCCGCGGAACTCGCCGGGGATCCCCAGCCTGGTCAGCATCTGCGAGATCTGCGGCCCGCCGCCGTGCACGACGACCGGGCGCAGCCCCACGGTGCGCAGGAAGACCAGATCGGCGGCGAACGCGCGCTGCAGCTCCGGGTCGACCATCGCATTGCCGCCGTACTTGATGACCACCAGTGCTCCGGAGAATTCGCGCAGCCAGGGCAGAGCGCCGGCGAGGACCTCGGCGCGGGCCGCCGCGTCGGTCAGGTCGGCGGCGTCGCGGTGCTCGACGCCGCTCGGTGCGGGGGTGCCTACCGTCATGTCGAATACGCCGAGTTCTCGTGCACGTAGCCGTGCGAGAGGTCATTGGTCAGCACGGTGGCGGTCGCCGGCCCCGCGTGCAGGTCGATGACGATGTGCACCGCGCGGGCGCCCAGGTCGACGGCGGAGCGGTCGTCGCCGGGGGCGCAGCCCCGGCACACCCACACGCCGTTGACGGCGACATCCAGCGCGCCGGCGTCGAACGCCGCGGTGGTGGTGCCGACGGCGGCGACGATGCGGCCCCAGTTGGGGTCGCCGCCGAACAGGGCGGTCTTGACCAGGTTGTTGCGGGCCACCGCGCGGCCGACCTCGACGGCGTCGTCCTCGTCCGCGGCGCCGATCACCTCGATGGCGATCTCCTTGGTGGCCCCTTCGGCGTCGCCGAGCAGCTGCCTGGCCAGGCCGGCGCACGCGTCGGTGACGGCCGCGGTGAGCCGTTCCGGGCCGGGCTCGACGCCGCTGGCGCCCGAGCCGAGTAGCAGGACCGTGTCGTTGGTGGACATCGCGCCGTCCGAGTCCAGCCGGTCGAACGTCACCCGGGTGGCGGCGCGCAGCGCGGAGTCCAGCGCGGCAGGGGTGGCGACGGCGTCCGTGGTCAGCACGACCAGCATCGTGGCCAGTCCGGGGGCGAGCATGCCGGCGCCCTTGGCCATTCCGGCGACGGTGAACGATCCGCCGTCGTCGCCGGTCGCCACCACCGTGACGGTCTTGGGCACGGTGTCCGTCGTCATGATCGCCGTGGCCGCCGCGATCCCGCCGGACGGGCCGACGGCGTCCACGGCCTCATCGATGCCGGCCAGCAGGCGCGGCATGTCCAGCCGCTCGCCGATCAGCCCGGTGGAGCAGACCGCGATCCGCCTCGCCTCGGTGCCCAGCGCGTCCGCGACGTGGTCGGCGGTGGCGACGCTGTCGGCGTATCCGGGCTCGCCGGTGCAGGCGTTGGCGCCGCCGGAGTTGAGCACCACGGCGTCGATCTGCCCGCCGGCGACGGCGTGCCGGCTCCAGCGCACCGGCGCGGCGAACACCCGGTTCGCGGTGAACACGGCGGCCGCCGAGCGGGACGGGCCGTCGTTGACGATCAGTGCCAGGTCCGGGGATCCGGAGGCCTTCAGCCCGGCGGTGACGCCGGCGGCGCGGAATCCGGCGGCCAGCGGGTCGTCACCGGTGGGCCGCGGACGGTGCGCGGCGGGCTGCGTGTAGCCGACGGTGTCCGCCGGGGGCTCGCCCGCGGCCGGCGACGGCGTCATGGCGCGAGCCCGATGGTCGACAGGCCGGTCGTCTCCGGCAGCCCGACGGCGAGGTTGAAGCACTGCACGGCGGCTCCGGCCGTGCCCTTGGTGAGGTTGTCCTCGGCGGCCACCGCGACGACGCGCCCCGCGGCCGCATCCACCGCCACCTGGACGACGACGGTATTGGCGCCGAGCGTCATCGCCGTCGACGGCCACTGCCCCTCCGGGAGCAGTCGCACGAACGGCTCCGCGGCGAAGGCCTCGTCATAGGCGGCCCGGACCGTGGCGAGGTCGACGGCGCCGACCGCGGGCGCACTGACGGTGGCCAGGATGCCGCGCGGCATCGGCGCCAGCAGCGGGGTGAACGACACGGTCACGTCCCGCCCGGCGGCGACGGCGAGGTTCTGCACGATCTCCGGGGTGTGCCGATGGGTGCCGCCCACGCCGTAGGCGGACATCGCTCCCATGACCTCGCTGCCCAGCAGGTGCGGCTTGGCGGACTTGCCGGCGCCGGAGGTCCCCGACGCGGCCACGACCACGACGTCGGGCCGCACCAGACCGGCGGCCAGGGCCGGTGCCAGGGCCAGCGAGGTGACGGTGGGGTAGCACCCGGGAACGGCGATGTGCCGGGCCCCGCGCAGGGCGTCGCGCAGGCTGCCCGCCCGCAGTCCGCCGTCGCCGGCCGCGGGGAGCTCGGGCAGCCCGTACGGCCAGGATCCGGGGTGGGCGCCGCCGTAGAACGATTCCCAGGCGGCGGGGTCGGCGAGTCGGTGGTCGGCGCCGCAGTCCAGCACGACGGTGTGCTCGTCCAGTGCGGCGGCGAGTGCGTGCGACTGGCCGTGCGGCAGCGCGAGGAAGACGGCGTCGTGGCCGGCCAGGACCGCCGCCGTGGTGGGCTGGAGCACCCGGTCGGCGAGCGGCAGCAGGTGCGGCTGGTGCGCGCCGAGCACATCACCGGCGTTGGAGTGCGCGGTGACGGCGCCGATCTCCACCTCCGGGTGGGCGAGCAGCAGGCGCAGCAGCTCCCCGCCGGCGTAGCCCGAGGCCCCGGCGACGGCGACGCGGTAGGTCATGAGAGCTCCTGACGGCAGTACGGCGCGGCGACCACCGCGCTCGTAAGATCATACATTACCACGCATTATCATGCACACAGCCGGGTATGACGAGGTCCTGCCGCGCCGACGCGCCAGGAGGCCGCCGCGCCCGGGGATCGCCGTCGCGGCCAGCGTCATACCCGGCGGCCGCCGTCACGCCCGGCGGTCGCTGCCGCACGCGGGGCCGCCGCCATGGCCGGCGTCATACCCGGCGGCCCCTCACGCCTGGAGGTACAGCAGCGGCACCAGCTGCTCGGCCTCGGTGAGCGAGCCGTGGTGTCCGATCAGCGCGACCACCGTGCGGTGCATCACCTCGCTGTCGACGATCGCGAACGTGCCGCGCGCGGCGACCAGCACGTCCCCGATGCGCGGCCGCACCCGTTCGGATACCGGGCCGAACCAGCCCTCGGCGATCGCCTCGTCCCGGGTGCGGACCCAGGCGCGGTCGCCGACGGCGTCGCCGATGCGCTCCAGCACCCGGTCGGTGTGCCCGCCGCGACAGTAGATCTGGGTCAGCCGCGGTTCTCCGCCCAATAGCGCGATCCCCTCGCGCAGCGCGGGCCGGTCGGCGAGGTCGAGCCGGTCGTCGCGGGGTACGTCCACCATGCCGTGGTCGGCGGTGATCACCAGCTCGGTACCCGCCGGCAGCTGCGCGGCGAGCCGCTGCAGCCCGGTGTCGAGGTCGGACAGCGCCGCCCGCCATTCCGGGCTGCGCCAGCCGTAGGCGTGCCCGGCGGCGTCGACGCTCCCCCAGTACAGGTAGACCAGGCTGCGGTCCGACTCGGACAGCTCCCGGACGACGGCGTCCGCACGCTCGTCCCATCCGGTCGCGCCGACGAAGCGCCCGCCGCGATGGGCGGCCAGGGTCAGGCCGGAGCCGGCGAACGCCGGATCCCCGATGCGCAGCACGGACACGCCCGCCGCCTCGCAGCGGCCGAACACGGTCGGCAGCGGCTGCCAGTCCAGCGGGTCGGTGTACGGGTCCCACCGCAGCTCGTTGAGCAGCGCCCCGCGGGCGGGGTCGCGGACCTGGTAGCCGAGCAGTCCGTGCTGGCCGGGGGGCAGCCCGGTGCCGAACGACCCCATCGAGGTGGCCGTCGTGGTCGGGGTGCCGACCCGCAGCACGGCCGGGCAGTCGGCCGGCCGGGGCGCGGTGAGCAGCCCGGTCAGGAACGGCGCCGCCGCGGCCGCGGGCGGGTCCGCGGCCACCTCGTCGAGCAGCATGGCCCCCAGTCCGTCGACCAGCACCACGCACACCCCGCGGGTGGCGGGCAGCGGCAGCGCCGGCAGGCCGGTCTCGACGCCGAGTGCGGCGGCGGCCCCGGGGAGCAGCGCGCCGAGCGTGGCGGTCCCGTAGTCCGGCACGATCGGCCCGGTCGCCGCGACCGCATCGCGGTGCCCGGGACCTGTCGTCATCCCGGATTCACCACCGTCGCCGCGGACAGCGCGCGGGCGAACGCGATGGCCTCCTGCAGGGCGGCGTCGCCGTCCGCCTCCGCGGAGATGCGCAGCGACAGGTCGTCGCCGGTCATTGCGCCGGTGAAGCCATGGTCCGCCTCGCAGTGCGGATCCCCGCAGGTCGCCGGCTCGAGGTCGATGCGGGCGACGGCGCCCCACGCGACCGTCAGGGTGATCTCCCGGCCCAGTTGCCCCGACCGGTAGTGGACCGGGTCGGGCATCACGTGGGTGACCATCACCGACCCGATCCGGGAGATCGGGATCGACTCGCTGGTGACGATGGCGTGCGCCTCCGAGCCGTGTTCGTCGCCGCCGTGGTCGTCGGCGTGCACGAAGACGAGCCGGGTCGGTGTCAGGACGAGCACGGACAGGTGCCGGCGAACGGTGTCGACATCGAAGGTCGTCTCGGCGTGCACCAGGTGGGCCTCGACCCGTTCGGCGGCCAGAGCCACGTCCAACGTGTCCGCCACCAGATCCGGGTAGTACCCGGCGGTTTCGATGCGTTCGGACAGCACGCGCGGAATCACGAAAGGCATAGCGTCCATCGTGTCACCCTCCCCCGGGACCTGCATGGCGACGAGGCCCGGGTCAGCCGCGCCACTCGGCGCTCACCTCGCGCACGGCGCTGGCGATCGCCGCGTCCCGCACGGCGGTGGCGTCGGCCGCGGTCAGGGTGCGGTCGGCGGCGCGGACCACCAGGGCGAAGGCCAGCGACTTGCGGCCGGCCTCGATCTGGTCGCCGGTGTAGACGTCGAACAGCCGCACGGATTCCAGTAGCTCGCCGCCCCCGGCGACCAGGGCGTCGGTGACGTCGGCCGCCGGCACGGCCTCGTCGACGATGAGCGCGACGTCCAGGTGCACCGGCGGGAAGGAGGACACCACCGGCGGTGTCGGCGGCGCCGGCGCGGCGAAGCGCTCCAGATCGATCTCCAGTGCCAGGGTGCGGGCGGGCAGCCCCAGCCGGTCGGTCACGGCGGGGTGCAGTTCTCCGGCGTATCCGGCGGTCGTCTCGCCGATCCGCACGGCGGCGCAGCGTCCCGGGTGCCACGGTGCCTGCTCGGCGGGTGCCAGTGCGACGGGTGTGCCGCACACCTGTCCGATCCGGCGGGCCAGCGCGAAGACGTCGGCGGCGTCGGCCGCGCGTCCCGGCCCCCACCAGCCGGGGCGCTCCCAGTGGCCGGTCAGGACGACGGCGACGTGCAGCGGCTGGTGCGGTACCGCCGCCAGCAGGACGTCCAGTTCGTCGTCGGTGGGCCGCCGCGACACGGCCAGCGCCGGCGGGTGCGGTGCGACCGGGTCGGGCAGCACGACCTGGCCGATCTCGTACAGCGCCAGGTCGCGGGCGCCGCGCGAGACGTTGCGCAGCGCGGTGGTGATCAGGCCCGGCAGCAGCGTCGTCGCCATCAGCGGGCGCTCCCCGTCCAGCGGGTTGGCCACGGCGAGTGCGTGCCGACGCGGGTCGTCGGTGGCGACGCCGAGCGCGTCCAGGTCCTTCTCCCCCAGGAACGGGAACGACAGCACCTCGGTCAGCCCCGCGGCCGCGAGGTCGGTGGCGACGCGGCGCCGGCGGTACTGCACGGCGGTCAGCCCGGGCGCGTCGGTGGCGACCGGCAGGATCGGGTCGATCGTGTCGTAGCCCTCGAGGCGGGCGATCTCCTCGACCAGATCGGCCGGCCGGGTCAGGTCGGGTCGCCAGCTGGGGGCGACCACCGCGATGTCGCTGGTGCCGGCGCCGCTGTCGGTGCCATCGCCCGCGGCGGCGACGTGGCACCCGACCTGCTCCAGGCGACGGATGGCGGTGTCGGCGGCGACGCCGTGCCCGGTGAGCCGGGCGACCTCGCCGGTGTCGAAGCGGATCGGATCGCCCGTGGGCACGGATCCGACATCGGTGCGTCCGTCCACCCGTCCGCCCCCGTCGGCGACCAGTAGTGCGGCAGCGGTCTCGGCGGCGATGGCGGCGATGCCCGGATCGACGGCGCGTTCGAAGCGGCGGGCGGCCTCGCTGGGCAGGCGGTGGCGGCGCACGGACCGGGACACCGACGGTGGGTCCCAGCTGGCCGCCTCGATCACCACATCGGTGGTGGCGGTGGAGATCTCGGTCGCCTCGCCGCCCATCACCCCGGCCAGTGACACCGCTCGGGAGTGATCGGCCACGACGACGTCGTCATCGGTGAGGGTGCGATCCTGGCCGTCCAACGTGCGAAGGCGCTCCGTCGCCGCGGCGCGACGCACCACGATGCCGCCGTCCAGCGTGGCGCCGTCGAACGCGTGCAATGGCTGGCCGAGTTCGACCATGACGTAGTTCGTCACGTCCACCGCGAGCGAGATGGCGCGGATGTCGGCGGCGAGCAGCCGGCGGCGCATGGCCCAGGGGCTGCGCGCGGCCGGGTCGACGCCGCGCACGTCGACGGCCACGAATCGGGAGCAGCGCTCGGTGTCGTCGATCCGCACCGGGGTCCCCGGTCCGGCCTCGCGCAGCGGCCGGTCCGCCGGGTCGGTGAACGGGGCGTCGAACGCGGCGGCCAGTTCGCGGGCCAGCCCGCGGATGGACAGCGTGTAGCCGCGGTCGGGGGTGATGGCGAATTCGATGACGACGTCGTCGGATCCGATCAGCCCCCGCGCGTCCGAGCCGACCACCGCGTCGGGGTCCAGGACGACGATGCCCTCGTGGTCGGTGCCGATGCCGAGTTCGCGTGCCGAGCAGATCATGCCGTCCGAGAGGTGCCCGTAGGTCTTGCGCGCGGCGATCTCGAAGCCGCCGGGCAGTACGGTGCCCGGCGGCGCCACGACGACGCAGTCGCCCTCCGCGAAGTTCTGCGCCCCGCAGATGATTCCGCGCGGCTCGTCGCTGCCGTCCGGCCCGTGACCAGGTCCGAGGTCGACGTGCGTGTACCGGATGGGCTTCTTGAAACCGGTCAGCTCCTCGATATCCAGGACGCGCCCGACCAGCAGGGGGCCGGTCGTCTCCGGGACGCGGTGGACCTGCTCGACCTCGAGCCCGACGCGCACGTAGGCGTCGACGATCTCGTCGACGGTGACCGAGTCGGGCAGTGCGACGTACTGCCGGATCCATTCCAGTGGCGCGCGCATGCGGGCTAGACCTCCGAGGAGAAGGCTGCGGTGAATCGCACGTCGCCTTCGATCATGTCCCGCATGTCGGGGACGGAGTTGCGGAATTGCAGGGTGCGTTCGATGCCCATGCCGAACGCGAACCCGGTGTAGACGGTCGGGTCGAGGCCGCACGCGACCAGTACGTTCGGGTCGACCATGCCGCAGCCGCCCCACTCGACCCAGCCGGCCCCGCCCTTCTTGTCCGGGAAGTACACGTCCATCTCGGCGGAGGGTTCGGTGAACGGGAAGAAGGACGGGCGCAGCCGCGTGACCGATTCCGGGCCGAACATGGCGCGGGCCAGGTGGTCCAGGGTGCCCTTCAGGTGCGCCATCGTCAGGTGCCGGTCGATCGCCAGACCCTCGACCTGGTGGAAGACCGGCGTGTGGGTCGCGTCCAGCGCGTCATCGCGGTAGACGCGCCCGGGGCAGATGACGTAGATCGGCGGTTCGTGGCCGAGCATGGTGCGGATCTGCACCGGTGAGGTGTGCGTGCGCAGCACCAGGCCGGAGGTGCGGTCGGTCGGCGCGGAGGTCGGGGCCGGGCCCGTCGCTGCCGATGGATCGGCCACGTAGAGCGTGTCCTGCATCTCCCGGGCAGGATGATCGGGCGGAAAGTTCAACGCGTCGAAGTTCAGCCATTCGGCCTCGACCTCCGGCCCGTCGGCGACACCCCATCCCATGGCGATGAAGACGTCCGTGATCCGATCCATGATCGCCCCGATGGGGTGCCGACCTCCGTGCGGATAGCGGTCGGTGGGCAGGGTCACGTCAATGCGTTCGGTGGCCAGCACCTCGCGCTCGCGCTCGGCCTGCAGCACGGTCTCCCGCTCCGCCAGGGCGTGCGCGATCCTGCCCCGGGCGGCGCCGACGGCCTTGCCGGCCGCGGCCTTCTGCTCCTTCGCCAGGCCCCCGATCGCCCGATTGGCCAAGGCCAGCGGCGACCTGTCCCCCGCGTGCGCCCGGCGAACGGCCCCGAGGCCGTCGAGGTCGGCCGCGTCGGCGATGGCCGTCAGGGCAGCCTGGACAGCGGAGTCGACGGCGGTCGGATCAGTGGGGTCGATCGGCTCGATCGGCTGATCCGCCGACGCGGGAGAGGGGTCACTCATAACTGCCTTCCGAGCACAGGGGAACCCTCGCGAGTCTAAGCAACGCGCGGATCGCGGCCGAGGGCGGCACCCGGGCCGGACCGGGTAGTGTCCGGTGGATGCCGCCGTTGTCCCGCCTGATCGGTACCGTCGGCAGGCTCGCGCGCGACCGGATCGCCCGGGCGCTGCGCCGCCAGCAGCGCCCCCGCCCGGCACGACGCGCGCGTCGCGGCGCCCGCGTGGCTCCCGGCCCGGTCGCGGAGGACTCCCCCGGCCGGTTCGGCCCGTCCGCGACCGTCGAGGTGGATCCCGGACGCATCGGCCCGGTCCGCATGACCTACCGCCCGGACCGCGATGGCGACCCCGATCCGGGTGAGATCGTGTGGACCTGGGTGCCCTTCGAGGAGGACGACGGCCGCGGCAAGGATCGGCCGGTGCTGGTGGTCGCCGTCGAACCCGGTGGGACCCGGCTCGCGGTGCAGCTCACCAGCAGGCCGCATCGGGGCGATCGCGATTTCGTCGCGATCAGCTCGGGGCCGTGGGACGGCCGACATCGCCCGTCCTGGGTGAACATCGACCGGGTGATGCGCGTCCACGCCGACGGTATGCGGCGCGAAGCGGCCGCGTTGGCCGAGCAGGAGTACCGGCGGGTGGAGACGGCGCTACGCAACCGCTACGGCTGGCGATGACGTGTCGGCCGGCGCCGCCGAATCGGCAGCTGCCGCGCCGAGGTATCCGGCCAGGTGGTCGACGATCTCGCGCGCATCGTCGCCAGCGCCATGGATGAACGTCGACTTCCGGCGCCGCAGCACGGGAAGCCCGATCCGGTACAGCCCGGGCGAGGCGGTCACCACGCCTCCGTCATGCCGCAAACGTCCCTTGCGGTCGAGCACCGGGATATCCAGCCAGGAGTGATCCGCGACGTAACCGGTCGCCCAGACAACGGTCCGGATCGCCTCACCCGCGAGATCGACGGTCAGCACGGGTTTGTCGGGCACCACGGTCGGCCGCGGGCGTTCGGCGGCCCCGTGGTCGTCATCCAGCCCGTGTTCGGCGGCCCAGTCGTCGAACGTACCGAGAAGCCGGTGGAGTTTCAGGTCGGCCAGGGTCACCACGTTCTTCAGCGACCCGGAGAACTGGGCGACGCCGTCGCGGACCCCGGCGAGCCGGCCGGTCAGCCGCACGCCGCGGGCGGTCAGGCTGTTCAGATCGAGCGTGGCGCGGTCCGGAGAGCCGACCAGTTGCGGTGACGGAAGGTGCCGTGCCCGCACGAGATCGTCGATCTGGTCGGAGGTCTCGTCCCACACACCGGTCGCGTCCATCCACCAGAGCACGTCGTGGCCGCGATAGGTGCGCGGCATGCGGACGTGTTCGCCGACGGCCAGGGTGACCTGCCGGCCTGCGTCCTGCAGCTCGCCGGCGATCTGCGCACCGGTCGCGGCGGCGCCGACCACGAGCACGCCGCCGTCGGGGACCTGGCCGGGGTTGCGATAGCGGTGCGGCGTCAGCTGCAGGAGGTCGTCGGGCAGGGCCGCGGCGACGTCCGGGACCTTCGGCGTGTTGCAGGCGCCGGTCGCGATGACCACCGCCGCGGCCTCGAACGGCCCGGATGTGGTGTCCACGCGGTAGTTCTCGCCCTCGCGCCGGACCGAGGTCACCCGCACCCCGGTGCGGACCGGAGCCTCGATCCGACCCGCGTAGGCGGCGAGGAAGTCGACCACCTCGGGCATCGTCAGGTAGCCGTCCGGATCCGGCCCGGTGTACGGCGCGCCGGGCAGCCGGGACAGCCAGTTCGGCGTCAGCAGCCGCAGCGAGTCCCACCGCTCGGTGCGCCAGGAGTGGCCCACGTCACCCCGCTCGAGGATGATGTGGTCGATCCCGCGTCGGGTGAGGAAGTAGCTGACGGCCAGCCCGGTATGGCCGGCTCCGATGACGATGACCGTGGTGCGCATCAGTTGTCCGTCGCCTCCGTGACCTTGGCGACGGACACGGTGACGTTCGTCGGGTTGGTGACGATGTCGAAGACCGCGGACCGCTTCTGGGACTGCGCGACCAGTGCCTCGATGTCGGCCTCGCTCGCGTCGGCGTCGATCTCGTAGCTGACCGACACGCCGGAGAAGCCGTTGCGTACGTCCGGGTCGCCGCCGAGGATGCCGAGGATATCCATGTCCCCCTCGACGGTGGCCTTGACGGATCGCAGTTGGATGCCGCGGTTCTGGGCGACGGCGGCGATGCCGGCGGTCAGGCATCCGCCGAGACCGACCAGGACGAATTCCACCGGCGTCACGGCGTGGTCCTCGGCGCCGAACGTCTCCGGATGGTCGGTCTCGAAGGTGTGCTCGGTCTTGTGGCTCTGGGTGGCGCCGAGACCGAAGTAGCTCTTGACGGCCGCGCGGGTGTGCGTGCCACGAATCCACTCGTTGGAGGCGCGCCAGGTGAACTGGGCGCCCTCGGGCTGGTCGGCCAGGGCAGCGCGGGCGCCGAGCAGTGCCTGCGTGTTCACGCCGTTGTCGGCGGCGGTGGGGGCGGTGGCAGCGGTCATGGTGGTGGTTCTCCTTGTCTGAGGGGTGAATCGACGGGGGTGTCGCCGGGGGCGACGGGGCGGCGGGTGCCTGGACTGGCCCAGCGGACTGGGGTGGGGCTGTCGTACGGGGTCGGGGCGCGGGTCGCCGTGTGCCGATGCGCTCCGCGAGCACCGCGGGGCGGCCGGGAACGGCAGGGCATCGCGCGCTGTGGCGCCGGGCCGACCGGGCGCGCGTCACCGTGGGAGGTGACCGGGGTCCGGCGGAGCGCCGGGCGCGTGAGGCGGGGGTGGGTCAGGCGCCGGTCGCGGACAGCCCGCAACACATTCGCCCCGTGCGCTGCGACGACGCCTTCACGGTGTCGGGACGGCGGGAGGCGGCGGCGGACCACACGGACGGACGGACAGGACCGAACACGGCAGGTACTCCTGATCTGATCGAGCGCTTGCGAGGTCCGCTCTGTCAGCGGCTCGCCCGGTCGTCACCCGGAGCACCCCACCGCACGCGAGGGTTGCCGACCAGCAAGCCGGGGCTTGTCACTGGTACTCATGACCGTGTTTGCACACTATGACGCCGTTTCGTGAACTGTCAAGTTCCGCGCCGGCGCTGGGCCGAGGCCGAGGCATACAGGCAGACTGCCGCGGCCGTGGCCAGGTTGAGGGATTCGGCGCGCCCGTGGATGGGCACGCGGATCGCGGTGTCGGCGGCGGAGAGCAGCTCCGCGGGCAGGCCGTGCGCCTCGGACCCGAACAACCAGGCGGTCGGGGCGGCGAGGGTGCCCGCGTCCCGGGCCGCGTCCAGGTCGACCTCGGCCGCGCCGGTGGTGGCCACCACCGCCAGTCCCGCGCGGCGCAACACCGCGGGCAGTGTGCCCGGGTCCGCGGCCCGCACGACGGGCAGATGGAAGATGCTGCCGGCGGATGCCCGCACGGCCTTCGGCCCCCACGGGTCGACGGCCTCGCCCGCGACGATGACGCCGTCCGCCCCGGCCGCGTCCGCGAGCCGGATCACCGTGCCGGCGTTGCCCGGATCGGAGTTCTCGACCAGCACCGCGATCAGCCGCGGCGACGCGGACAACAGCTCCGTCACGGCCGCCTCGACCTCGGGCGATGCCGCGTCGAACGGCCGCTCGCGCGACGCATCGCCGGGCCGATCGCGGGTGGCCTCGGCGGGGCCGCGCGGCGGGGCGCCGGCACCGGCCGGCAGGGCGCACCGTGCGGTCAGGCCCTGCGGGGTCACCGCGTCGGAGATCTTGGCCGCGGCAGCGTCGGTCACCTCGGTGACGGTGACGCGAGCCGCGAAGGCCTCCCGCACCAGCCCGGTGTTGCGGGCGGCGCCGGTCTTGGTGATGAACAGTTCCAGCACCGTCCCCGGGTGGTCGCGCTCGGCGGCGATCGCCTCGCGGACCGCCTGGGCGCCGTCGGCGAGGAATTCGCCGGCCTGCAGCCGACGGGGGCGGCGGAGCAGTTTGTGCGCGGCGACGATCCGCGCGGAGCGTTCGGTCAGCGGGGCCGAGGCGGGCGGCGGTCCGGCGGTCGGTCGAGCCGCGGCCGCGTCACGTCCGGCGCCCGCACGTCCGGCATCCGGCCGGCCGCGGGCGGTCCGTTCGGCATATGTCCGACCGCTGTGGGTGCGGCGCACAGCGCGACGCCCGGCCGACGTGTCGTCGGCCGGGCGTCCGCGCGGGTCGCGTGCCTTGCTCAGGCCGCGTCCTCGGAGGCATTGCCGGAACCGGCGGGCACCGCCTCGCGGGCCACCGTGACGAGCGCGGCGAACGCGGCATCGTCATGCACGGCGAGCTCGGCGAGCACCTTGCGATCGACCTCCACCCCGGCGACCTTCAGGCCCTGGATGAACCGGTTGTAGGTCATCCCGTGGGCGCGGGCAGCGGCGTTGATCCGGGTGATCCACAGCTGGCGGAAGTCGCCCTTGCGCTTGCGCCGGTCACGGTAGGCGTAGTTCAGCGAGTGCAGGACCTGCTCCTTGGCCTTGCGGTACAGCCGCGAGCGCTGACCCCGGTAGCCGGAGGCATGCTCGAGCATCTCCCGACGCTTCTTCTGGGCGTTGATGCCCCGCTTGACGCGCGCCATGTCGACACCTGTCTTTCTTGATCGGATCCGGCAGTGAGTCTCGTGCTGCCGGTGAGTGGCTGATGGTCAGATGCCGAGCATGCGCTTGACGCGCGGCACATCGTTGGCGGACAGCTCGCGCATCCCGGTCATGCGACGGGTCACGCGGGACGGTTTCTTCTCCAGGTTGTGGCGCTTGCCCGCACCTTCGTGCGTGATCTTGCCGGTGCCGGTCACGCGGACCCGCTTCTTGATCCCGGAGTGGGTCTTGTTCTTGGGCATGGGTTCCTCACTTGTCTCCGCCACGCGCAGTCGCGCGCAGCATTCACCGAGGCTCCGCGCGGCGGAGCATCTCGGACGTCTGTCTAGCTGGCCGCCTGAGCCTGCTTGGCACGCGTCTGCTTGTGCGGCGCCAAGACCATGATCATGTTGCGGCCGTCCTGCTTGGGCGCGCTCTCCACGGTGCCCAGGTCCGCGACGTCGTCGGCGAGCCGCTGCAGCAGGCGGAAGCCCAGCTCGGGCCGGGACTGCTCGCGACCGCGGAACATGATCGTCACCTTGACCTTGTCGCCGGCCTTGA
>CAZIIX010000029.1:0-9756 GCA_964539345.1 uncultured Actinomycetes bacterium
GACTCGTTCCTGCAACACCTGCTCGGCGATGACGCAGTCTCCGGCGGTGCCGGCGCCCCGGACGGGCTGCCGGATGTCGGCGACGGCGATCTCGCCCAGCTGCTCTACACCTCCGGCACCACGTCGCTGCCGAAGGGCGCGATGATGACGCATCGCGCGCTGATCCACGAGTACCTGTCCTGCCTGACCGCGCTGGACGCCGCCGCCGACCAGACCATGCTGCACGCGCTGCCGCTGTACCACTCGGCGCAGATGCATGTGTTCATGATGCCGTGGCTGGCCATCGGCGCGCGCAACATCCTGCTCGAGACGCCGACACCGGACGCCGTGTTCGAGGCGATCGAGCACGGCGGCTGCGACTCGTTCTTCGCCGCGCCGACCGTGTGGGTGGCGCTGACCAACCACCCCGACTTCGTCACCCGCGACCTGTCCCGGCTGCGCCGTGCCTACTACGGCGCATCGATCATGCCCGGGCCGGTACTGGAACGCCTGCAGCAGCGGCTGCCGGAGTTGGGTGCGTACAACTGTTTCGGGCAGAGCGAGATCGGTCCGCTGGCCACGGTGCTGCGCCCGGAGGAGCACGCCGAGCGGCCGGCCTCGGCGGGGCGGCCGGTGCTGTTCGTCGAGGCCCGCTGTGTCGACACCGACGGACACGACGTGCCCGCGGGCACCGCCGGTGAGGTGATCTACCGCTCGCCGCAGCTGCTGACCGGCTACTGGGCCGACCCGGAGGCGACGGCCGCGGCATTCACCGGCGACTGGTTCCACTCCGGCGATCTGGCCGTCCGCGATGAGCAGGGTTACTACACGATCGTCGACCGCATCAAGGACGTCATCAACACCGGCGGCGTGCTGGTCGCGTCCCGCGAGGTGGAGGACGCGCTCTACACCCACCCGTCGGTCGGCGAGGTGGCCGTCATCGGCGTTCCGGACGAGAAGTGGATCGAGGCCATCGTCGCCGTCGTGGTGCCGCGCGGCGAGCCGGTGACCGAGTCGGACCTGATCGCGCACGCGGGTGAACGGCTGTCCGCGTTCAAGGTGCCCAAGGCGGTCCGCATGGTCGAGGAGCTGCCGCGTAATGCCAGCGGGAAGCTGCTCAAGCGGGTGCTGCGGGACGACTTCGGCGGAATGCCCGCCGCGGACCGGTGAGGCTGGAGCGGTCCCGCCCGACTCGGGTCATAGGTGGTCGAGCAGTCCTCCGGGTTCGGTCGGATCCGCGCACCGGCCAGACGCTGATCGAGTTCTGAGAAGACATCGCTGGTCAGGATCAACGCCGGCGTGCGAAACAGCGGCCGGCCGCCGGGGCTCAGGCGGCGGACCGCTCGCCGAGTTGCCTCTTCACGCGCGCCAGCATCGCCGACAGCCCCCGCAGCCGTAGCGGGCTGACCACGTCGGCGACCGGCAGCCGCACCGCGAAATCCACTGGTACGTCGAGGACGTCGGCGACCGGCAACCCGTCCAGGCCCTCCCGCAGGATGCCGGCGAAGCCGCGCGTGGTGGGTGCCTCCGGCGGCGCCGAGAAGAACAGGTGCGCGATCGGTCCACCCTCCGCGTCCTCCACCTCGGTGACGAGGAAGATGGGGGACTGGCATTCCGGCACCGGTTCGAGCAACTCCGGATGGTCGGCGTAGCGCTCCGGTAGCTCCGGCAACCCCTCGGCGAACTCGAGGAGCAGCTGTAGCTTCTCCTGGCCGTGCAGCGCGGCGAAGTCGTCGACGATCTCCTGCAGGCCCGCCGGCATGGCACCGTCGGTCGAGTGTCCCGCCGTCATGCGGTCCCCGCGGCGGACGGCACCTCGCCGGGTTCACTGCCCTGCACGATCGGGGCGCGCACCGTGTTGCCCCATTCGGTCCACGAGCCGTCGTAATTGCGCACCCGGGGCAGCCCGAGCAGGTGGGTGAGCACGAACCAGGTGTGGCTGGACCGCTCCCCGATACGGCAGTAGGCGATGACGTCGCTGTCCGCGCTCAGCCCGGCCTCGTCGAGGTAGATGCGCTCGAGCTCCTCCCGGGACCGGAACGTGCCGTCCTCCGCCGCGGCCAGGCTCCACGGCACGGACGCCGCGGTGGGGATGTGACCGCCGCGCAGCACGCCCTCCTGCGGATATTCCGGCATGTGAGTGCGCTCGCCGGTGTACTCGGGGGTGGATCGCACGTCGATCAACGGATGCTGCCCGAGCGTCTCCAGGACCTGCTGCTGGTAGGCGCGATGGTCGGCGTCGACGCGTGCGACGACGGGGTAGTCGGTGGCCGGACGCTCGACGACGTCCTTGGTGATCTCCCGCCCCTCGGCGATCCACTTGGCGCGCCCGCCGTTGAGCAGCCGGACATCGCGGTGGCCGAACAGGGTGAACACCCACAGCGCGTACGCCGCCCACCAGTTGCTCTTGTCGCCGTAGACCACGATGGTGTCGTCGCGGCCGATGCCCTTGGCCGACATCAGCGCCGCGAACGCCGGGCCGTCGACGTAGTCGCGGGTCACCGGGTCGTTGAGGTCCATGACCCAGTCGACCTTGACGGCGCCCGGGATGTGGCCGGTCTCGTAGAGCAGCACGTCCTCGTCGCTCTCGACGACCACGAGGCCCGGATCGGCGAGATGTTCGGCGAGCCAGGCCGTGCTGACCAAACGCTCGGGATGGGCATATGCGGCGAACGCCGGATCGGCGTCAGCGGGAACCGCCATGATTGACCTCCGAAAATCACAACAACACTGTGGGCAGTGGACCGACACCACACATCCGCGGGCCCGGCCCGCGAGAATCTGTCGGTACCGCCCATATTTCCACTCGAGGCCGCGGCCGGACGCGGGAGGTGGGTGAGATCACCAGGAGTCGCCGGACCGCGCGCGCCGGCCGGCGCACGCCGGCGCGCGTCACAACGCGGCCGGCACCAGCCCCAGATCGGCCAGCACGGCACGCTCGGGCTGCGCCAGCGCCAGCAGCAGCGCCGTCTGCACGGTGGGCACCGTCGGCGGCCGCAGCAACCGCATCTTCGCCTCCGCGGGCGTGCGGTTGCGCTTCCGGGCGTTGCAGTCCACGCAGGCGATGACGGTGTTCATCCACGTCGTCGGTCCGCCCCGCGAGGATGGCAGCAGATGCTCGACGGTCGATCCGCGGCGGCCGCAGTAGGCGCAGGTGTGCTGGTCGCGGCGCAGCAGCCCGGCCTTCGACCAGGACGGGACGCGATGCCGATAGGGCACCCGGACGTAGCGGCGCAGCCGCACGACGCTGGGCACCGGCAGCTGGAACCCGGATGACGATCGCAGGATGGCGCCGTCACGCTCGGCGACGATCTCGGCCTTCTCCCGGAGCACATAGACGATGGCCCGGTGCACGCCGACGACCGACAGCAACTCGTAGCTGGCATTGAGCACCACGACGCGACCGCTCGTCGCCGACACCCTCGGCGACAGTGCCTGAGCCACGATCCACCTCCTCGATGCCGCGCATCCAGGTGACGGTCAGCGGGGCGACCGCCGTGACCAGCATAATCGGTGCCCTTTCCTGGCGGACGTCGCCTCGCCGGGCGCTGCCCGGACGCCGACCGGGCGCTGTCCGCGTCCGTGCCCGCACCGCCGCCGCGGCGTGCCGCCGTGCGCCGGGCACCGCCGCCGGTCAGACTCGGTGCATGGCTGCCTACCGCTTCGACTCGGACACCGCCGGCCACCCGGAGGACCATCGCGGCGCACCGCCGGGGCCGGACGGGGCGACGACCACCCAGGTGGAGGTGCAGGGCGACTGGAACGTGGACGGATCCATCCTCAACGGCGGCTATCTGCAGACGCTGGCCGTCCGGGCCGCGCTCGACCACTGTGACGCAGCCGCCACGCCGATCGCCGTCTCCACCACGTTCGCCGCACCGGCGCGGCCCGGTCCGGCCCGGGTCGCGGTGCAGGTGCTGCGCCGCGGCCGGCGGGTGACGACGCTGTCCGCCACGCTGCTCCAGGGCGGGGCGCCGCTGGTGCAGAGCCTGATCACCGCGGGGGCCGCGGGCCCGGCGGGAAGCGCCCCGCACCCGCCCGAACGGGGCGCCGCGCCGGATACTCCGTCATACCTGCGCATTCCCCCCTCGACACCGGACGACGCCGTGCGCATCCCGGCCGAGCGGATGCCGGGGCCGCCGGGGCTGACCGGGCTGATCGACTACGCGTTCGCACCGGAGGTCGCGGGCTGGCTGGACGGTGACACGACCGGCGGACCGCACCTCCGCTGCTGGCTGTCATTCCTGGACGGGCGGCCGATCGACGCGCTGGCCGTCACCGCGCTGATGGACATGGCGCCGCCGGTGTCCTTCGCGCAGGGGCGGTTCGGTTGGGCGCCCACGCTCCAGCTGCAGGTCGGGCTGTTCGCCGTCCCGAGCGGGGGACCGGTGCTGCTGGATCTGACCGGGGCGCCCTACGACGGCACCGTGGTCGCCGAGGACGGCCTGCTGTGGGACGCCGATGGCACCCTGCTGGCCCGATCGCGGCAGATCGCGCTCGCCCCGCGGACATGAGGAAGGATGGAGCGATGCAGGCTGTCGAGGTCTCCGGCCGGACCCGGGTGGTGGCCGGCATCGTCGCCGTCGCGATCCTCACCGGCGTGGCGATCGCGAGCGTCCTGACGCTGCTGCCCCCGTCGCCACGATCCGCCGACGCCCCCGCCGACCAGTTCTCCGCCGATCGCGCCTACCAGTCGGTGCGCACCATCGGTCAGGACGTCCATGTCGCGGGATCGCCTGCGGCGGACCGGGTCCGCTCGTTCATCGTCTCCCGGCTGACCGAGCTCGGCCTGCACCCGCAGCTGCGCGAGGGTATCGGGCAGACCGATGCGCTCGGCGGCCCGGCCATGGCGCACGTGACGAACGTGGCCGCCGTCATCCCCGGCACGGATCCGTCCGGGCAGCTGATCATGATGGCGCACTACGACTCCGTCCAGGTCTCCTACGGCGCCAATGACGACGGGTCCGGCGTCGCCTCGCTGCTGGAGACCGCTCGGGCACTGACCAGCGCGGCGCCGCTGCGCAATGACGTGCTGCTGCTGTTCACCGACGCCGAGGAGGCGTGCCTGTGCGGCGCCGAGTCGTTCGTGCACTCCGACCCGCTCGGCGCCGACGGCGGCGTGGTGCTCAACTTCGAGTCCCGCGGCTCCTCCGGACCGTCCATCATGTTCGAGACCGCCACCGGCAACGCCGATCTCGTCGCGCACTACGCGCAGGCGGTGCCCTACCCGGTGGCGACGTCGATGGCCGTCGAGGTCTACCGCATCCTGCCCAACGACACCGACTTCACCCCGTTCCTGGACTCCGGCCGGTTCACCGGGCTCAACTCCGCCTACATCGACGGATCGGCGGTGTACCACTCGCCGGAGGACCGGCCCGCCTACATGGACACCGGCACGCTGCAGGCGCACGGCGCGAACGCCCTGGCGCTCGCACGCAACCTCGGCAACGCCGACCTTGCCGAACTCGGCCGGCCCGCCTCGTACGACGCCACCTACTTCCCGGTGCTGGGCGGGCTGGTCCAGTACCCCGGCTACCTGGTGTGGCCGCTGGCGGTGCTGGCGCTGTTGGCCGCGGCGGGGCTGCTGCTGGTCGTGCACCGGCGCCGCGGCCTGTCCTGGACACGGCTGGCCGCCGGTGGGGCGCTGATGCTGGTCCCGCTGATCGGAGCCGCGGTCATCGCGCAGCTGTACTGGATGCTGCTGGTGGCGATCCGGCCCGGCTACGGTCCGATGCTCGATCCGTGGCGACCCGGCTGGTACCGGGCGGCGGTGTGCGCGCTGGTGCTGGTGGTGACGGTCGGCTGGTACGCGTGGTGGCGACGCCGGTTCGGCCGGTGGGGACTGGCCGCCGGGGGCCTGGCCTGGCTGGCGATCCTCGGCGTGGCGATGGCCGCGCTGGTACCCGGCGGCTCCTACCTGGCGGCGCTGCCCGCGCTGTTCGGGGCGCTCGCCGGCATCGCCGCGCTGCTGGTGCCGCGCTGGTGGGCGGGATTGCTCGCCCCGACGCTCGCCGGAGTGGTCGCCGTGCTCGTGCTGGCGCCCACCGTCCTGCTGTTCTTCCCCGCGCTCGGTCTGGCCACCGGGGCCGCCGCGGCACTCGTCGCGACGCTGCTCGCGATCGCAGTGCTGCCGGTGCTCGACCACCTGCATCCGCTGCCGGTCGGGGAGCGGGGCGGCGTCGACGACCCGCATGCGGCCCGGCTGACCGAGGCATACTCCTCGGCGATCGGCGCCCCGGCGGAGGACGACCCGCACCCGCCGTGGTACCACCGCGCCGGCGTCACCCTTGTCGCGGTCGTGCTGGCGGCGGCGTTCACCGGCATCGGCCTGGTCGCCGACCGTTTCGACGCCGCCCACCCGCGCCCCACCCAGCTGATGTACGCGCTGGACGCCGACACCGGCGACGCGCACTGGGTGAGCGAACAGACCGACCCCGGCGGCTGGACCGGCCAGTACATCACCGGCACGACCGACCTGTCGGCGGCGTTCCCGCTGCTGCGGGGCGAACTGGCCTCCGGACCCGCCGAGAGCGCCGAGCTGCCCGCCCCGACCGTGTCGGTCGACGATGACCGGACCGAGGGCGACGAGCGCACGCTGACCGTGACGATCCAATCGCACCGCCAGGCGCGGCTGCTGGACGTCTCCCTGCCCGGACGGGACGTCCGGAAGGCCACCGTGGCGGCCGGGTCCGTCAGCCGCGACATCGACGTGGGCACCGGCGATTTCGACCTGCTGTTCCATGCACCACCGGACGGCACGATCCGGTTGACGTTCACCGTCGACCATGCCGGGCCGGTGACCCTCCGGGTGCTCGACGGCACCGACGGGCTGTCCGGACTGCCCGGGTTCGTCCCGCGCCCGGCCGATGTCGGGGTGCAGGGCTCCCACACGTCCGAGCTCGTTCTGGTGGGTACTACCGTCACGGTGTAACGGGGCGGGTCGGCAGCCGCCCCCCGACCGCAGACGGGAGCGTGCCGCACGGTGACGCCACTGATCACCAGCTTCGCCAACCCCACCGTCAAGCGCGTCCGCGCACTGGCCGACCGCAAGCGGCGCCGCCAGGACGGCGCATTCGTGGTGGAGGGGCTGCAGCCGGTGTGGCGAGCCGTCACCTCCGGCTGGCCGATCCGCCAGCTCGTGGTCGCACCCGAGCTGCTGATCAATGACGATGCGCGGCAGATGGTCCGGGACCGGTCCGCGGCGGGCGTGCCGGTGGCCGAGGTCAGCCGGGAGGTCTTCGCCAGGCTGTCCGGCCGGGACGGCCCCGCCGGTCTGCTCGCGATCGTCGGCGGCACGCTGCCGGACCTGACGTCGTTCGCACCCGGCTCGGCCGGGCCGGTCCTGGCGCTGGAGACACCGGGCAACCCCGGCAACGTCGGCACGTTGATCCGGACAGCGGACGCCGCCGATGCGGCCGGAGCGATCCTGCTGGGGCACACCGCCGACCCGTTCGCGCCGACGGCGGTCAAGGCGAGCATGGGTTCGATCTTCCACGTGCCGCTCGCCCACGCCGCGACCGTGGACGAGCTGTTCGACTGGTCGGCGAAAGCGGGCCGGCCCGTGGTCGCCGTGACCGGCCACACCGACCGCGTGCTGTGGGACACGGAGCTGGCCGACGACTGCGTGCTGCTGCTCGGCAGCGAGGGCGACGGGCTGGCCGACGCGACGGCGGCGCGCTGCGACACGCAGGTGATGATCCCGATGGGGGGCACCGCCGAATCGCTGAACCTGGCCATCGCCGGGTCCCTGGTGCTCTATGAGCTGCGCCGCCGCCGACACGGGGGCCGGGAATGACGCAGCACCGATCCCCGCCCGCCGCGGCCGATCTCGCACGGCGCAGCCTGCCGCTCGACGACGGCTGGACGCTGCGGGTGGACCAGGACGGACCCACGCCGCTGCCGGAGCAGGCGCGGGCGCTCCTCGGACACGCGATCCCGGGGCGGGTGCCCGGTGCGGTGCATGACGATCTGCTGCGCGCCGGGCTCATCCCGGACCCGATGATCGACGGCAACGAGCACGCCGTCGCCTGGGTCGGCCGCACCGACTGGGTCTACGAGCGGACCCTCCCGCCGGTCTCCGCCATCGACGGCGAGCGGGTCGACGTGGTGTTCACCGGCCTGGACACGGTCGCGCGCGTCGCGCTGGACGGGCGGACGCTGGGCAGCAGCCGGAACATGCACCGCAGCTACCGGTACGCCATCCGGCCGCCGGCGGACGACGACGGCCCCGAGCGGCGGCTCGCCGTGCACCTGGGCTCGGCCTACACCGAGGCGGAGGCGCTGCGGACCCGGGTCGGCCCGCGCCCGAACGCCTACCCCGAACCGTTCAACTTCATCCGCAAGATGGCCTGTGGCTTCGGCTGGGACTGGGGGCCGACGCTGCCCGGGGCCGGGATCTGGCGGCCCGCGTTCCTGGAGACGTGGAGCAGGGCCCGGCTGGCCGAGGTGCGGATCGTGGCCGGCGTACGCGGCGGGTCCGGCACACTGCGGGTGGACGTCGGCGTCGAGCGCAGCCACACCGGCAACGGCGATCCGCTGTCCGTCGAGGTCGTGGTCGACGAGACCACCGTCATGGCAAGGACTCTGCCCTCCGGTCGGGGCGCGGTCACCCTCACCGGGGAGGTTCCCGGCGCCCGCCGCTGGCATCCGGTCGGGCACGGGGATGCCGCGCTGGCCACGGCCCGGGTGCTGCTGCGCGATGCGGACGGTCGCCTGCTGGACACCCAGTGGCGCCGGATCGGCTTCCGCACCGCCGCCCTGGACCGGTCCTCCGATGACGCAGGAACGCGGTTCGCCATCGTCGTCAACGACGAGCCGGTACTGGTCAAGGGCGTCAACTGGATCCCACTGGACGTGCTGCCCGGACGGGTGACCCGCGAGCGGCTGGAGGATATGCTGCGACGCGTCGTCGATATCGGCGGCAACCTGGTGCGCGTCTGGGGCGGCGGCGTCTACGAGTCCGACGACTTCTACGAGCTGTGCGACGAGCTGGGACTGCTGGTGTGGCAGGACTTCCCGTTCGCCTGCGCGGCCTACCCGGAGGACGAACCGTTGCGTGGCGAGATCCTCGCCGAGGCCGAGGAGAACGTCGCCCGGCTCGCCTCGCACCCGTCGCTGGTCGTCTGGAACGGCAACAACGAGAACCAGTGGTTGCGCCAGGCGGAGGAGTGGACGGCCCGGCCGGGCGGTGATCTGCCGTGGGGCGAGCGCTACTACTCCGCCGATCTCCCGGAGGTCCTGGGCCGCGTCGACCCGTCGCGGCCCTACACCCCGGGCAGTCCCTGGTCCGGGTCCGACTCCCTCCCGCCGAACGACCCGGCACACCAGACACACCACTCGTGGGACGTGTGGAACCGGTGGGATCACCGGCACTATCGCGACACCAGGCCACGGTTCGTCTCCGAGTTCGGCTGGCAGGCGCCGCCGGCCTGGCGGACCCTGCGCGAGGCGGTCACCGACGAGCCGATGACACCGACCTCGCCCGGCGTCGCCCACCACCAGAAGGCCGCCGGCGGCATGGACAAGCTGCGGCGCGGCCTGCAGCCGCATGCGCCGGTGCCGACGGACTTCGATGCATGGCACTACCTGATGCAGTGGAACCAGGTGCGCGCCATCGAGACCGGCATCCTGCACTGGCGGGCGCACTGGCCGCACACCACCGGCGCGATCCTCTGGCAACTGCATGACGTGTGGCCGGCGCTGTCCTGGTCGGCCATCGACAGCGCCGGCCGGGCCAAACCGCTCTACCACGCGCTGCGCCGCCTGTACGCCGACCGC
>CAZIIX010000029.1:9856-13205 GCA_964539345.1 uncultured Actinomycetes bacterium
CCGGACGGGCCCGGCCTGGTGGCGGTGGCCCTGAACGACTCGCCGCAGGAGTGGGTCGGAGAGCTGGTGTTGCGCCGGATCTCGGACGCGGGCGTGGACCTCGCCCGGCGGCGGGTGCCCGTCGCGGTCCCGCCGCGGGGCGTCCAGCGACTGGCGGTGCCCCCGGAGGTGCTGGACTGGGACGAGCCGGCCGCGGAGGTGATCGTCGCCGAACTGCAGGGCCGGCGGGCGCACTGGTACGCCACCGAGCCGATCGCCAGCTCGTTCGTCGGGGCCCCGCCGCGGCTGCGAGTGCACCCCACGGATAGTGGCGCCCAGATCGAGGTGACCGCGACGACGCTGCTGCGCGACTTCCTGGTCCAGGCCGACCGGATCGACCCCGCCGCTCGTGCCGACCGCGGCTTCCTGACGCTGCTGCCCGGGGAGAGCGCCACCGTTGCGGTGACCGGATGCGGGCCGCTGGACCCTGTCGCCGTGCGCCGGCCGTGGGTCACGTCATACCTGGACGGTGTCCTCACCGAGTATCGGTAGTCCGCCCCGGCGGTCGCCGACGTGTGAAATACGCTGTCGCTTCTGCTACCGTAATGTACGGACATTTGAGGCGGCGAGTGATGGGACGGTCCACGTGGCGACGTCGACCCGGGACGGGCACCTGGCCGGAGCGGGCCCACTGTGGCGGCGCCTGGCCGATGATCTGCGCCGTCGCATCGCCGCCGGCGAGTTCGAGGCCGCATTCCCCGGCGAGCTGGCCCTGGTGGAGCAGTACGGGGTCAGTCGGCACACCGTGCGCGAAGCGCTCCGCGGGCTGCGGCAGGACGGCCTGGTGACCTCCGCCCGCGGCCGCCCGTCCCGCATCGCGCCGCCGACCCTGATCGAACAGCCCACCTCGAGCCTGTACAGCCTGTTCGCCTCGGTCCGCCAGGCCGGCCTGACGCAGCACAGCATCGTGCGCGCCCGCGACACCCGACTCGATCCGACCGCCGCCACCGCGCTCGGGTTGGGAGCGGACGCCGAGCTGTTCTACCTGGAACGGCTCCGCATGGCGGGGCAGCAGCCGCTGGCGCTGGACCGGGTGTGGCTGCCGGCGGACCTGGCACGGCCGCTGCTGGGCGTCGACTTCGGCGACACCTCGCTGTACGGCGAGCTCCGGCGCGCCTGCGGCATCACCATGACGGGCGGCCGGGAGCGCGTCACGGCCGAGATACCGGACCCGGCCGTGCGCCGGGAACTCGGCATCGGTACCGGTGTCGCCGTGTTCCGGGTGGACCGCACCGGCTTCCGCGACGAGGAACCTGTCGAATGGCGTGAGACCGTGCTCCGCGGCGACCTGTTCAGCATGACCACCCACTACCCGCACCACCGACCAGGAGAGCTATGACGACCGACCCCACTGATCAGCCACACCGCGCCCGGCAGGTGCGGCCCCGCGATTGGTTCGTGCTCGGCCTGGTCGCCGGCCTGGCGATCAGCCTCGGCGTCTACCTGATCGCGCGCACCGGAGCGGCTGGGTCCGAGGAAGCGGCGCCCTCGGCGCCGTCCGTGGTGACCACGACCGTGACTGAGCCGGTGCCCGCCGACCCGGACGCAGCGCAGAGCGCTGACGGGTCGGCAGCGACACCGCCGCCGGCGGACGCCGGCGGGGGCCCGTCCGATGACGGGGTGGCCGCGACACCGACGCCCGCGGATGATGTCGCGGGGTCCGTGGTGCAGCCCGACGGGGTCGACGACGGCGACCACGCCCAGGACGCGTCCGAGGCGATCGGCCCGATGGGCGATCAGGCACGGCGGGTGGAGGGGGATCCGCTGGCCCGCGGCGACGTCGACGCGCCGGTGGTGATGGTGGTGTTCTCCGACTACCGGTGCCCGTTCTGCGCCAAGTTCAGCCGCGACCTCGAGCCGCTGCTCATCGACAAGTACGTCGACGACGGGGTGCTGCGCATCGAATGGCGCGACTTCCCCCTCTTCGGTGAGGGGTCCGTGCAGGCCGCCATCGCGGGGCGCGCCGCCGCGCGGCAGGGCAAGTTCTGGGAGTTCAACGAGACGATCTACGCCGCCGCCCCGCAGTCCGGGCACCCGGACTACAGCCGCAGCGACCTGGTGGACTTCGCGCGCGAGGCAGGGGTGCCCGACCTGGACCGGTTCGAGTCCGACATGGACGATCCGGCGCTGTTCGGAGCCGTGAACGCGGACTTCGACGAGGGCAGCTCGCTCGGCGTCCCCGCCACCCCGTCGTTCATCATCAACGGCTACCCGATCCGCGGCGCCCAGCCGATTGCCGAGTTCTACCGGGTCATCGACACCGCGGAGTCGCTGCAGTGACGGCGTCGACGCTGTCGCTGGCCGCGGACGTGCCGCTGGATCAGTCCGTGCCGATGGTCCAGGCGGTGTCGCTGGCGCCGCAGATCGGGCTGGCCGGGGCGTTCCTCGGCGGCGTGCTGAGCCTGGTCAGCCCATGCTCGGCGCTGCTGCTGCCGTCATTCTTCGCCTACGCGTTCGGCTCCGTCCGGGCGCTGGTGACCCGCACCGCGGTGTTCTACCTCGGCCTGGCTGCCGTCCTGGCCCCGCTGGGCGCCGGCGTCGGGATGATCGGCTCCCTGCTCACCCGGTACCGGAGCGCGGTGACGCTCGGCGGTGGCATCGTGATGATCGTGCTGGGCGTGCTGATCGTCCTCGGCGGTGGTTTCCGCATTCCCGGGGTCTCGGATCGGATGGCCAGGCTCCGGCTCGGCTCGGTGGTCTCGACGTTCGCCCTCGGTGCGCTGTACGGGCTGGCCGGTTTCTGCGCCGGCCCACTGCTCGGCGGTGTGCTCACGGTCGCCGCGGCCGGCGGCAGCGCCGCATACGGTGGCGCGCTGATGGCCGTCTACGCGCTGGGCATGGCGGCGCCGCTGTTCGTCCTCGCGCTGCTCTGGGACCGGTTCGACCTCGGACACCGCCGCTGGCTGCGCGGCAGGCCGGTGACGATCGGGCCGCTGCGCACGCACACGACGAGCCTGGTCAGCGGGCTGTTGTTCGTCGCCATCGGCGTGCTGTTCGTCGCGACAGCGGGAACCGCCAACCTGGGCGGCCTGCTCGGCGTGGACGCCGAATACGACCTGCAGGTGTGGCTCTCCGGGGTCGCCGACCGGGTCAGTGATGCCGCGGTGCTGTTCGTCGTGGTGCTGGTGGTGTTGGCGCTGCTGATCGTGCGGATCGCCGTCATCGCCGCGCGGCACCGACGGAGTGTCCGCGTCGGCGAACCGGCGGAACGGCCGTGAGGGCGCGCCGGGTCGCGCTGACCGGCGCCCTGGTGCTGATCGCGGCCACGGGATGCACCTCCCAGCCGGCACCGGCGGGGTCGGCGACGGCG
>CAZIIX010000029.1:13305-16785 GCA_964539345.1 uncultured Actinomycetes bacterium
CGGCACCGGCGGGGTCGGCGACGGCGCCGGGACCGGCATCCGCGCCGGGTTCCGGGACGGGCGCATCGCCCGAGTCCGCCGACGCTGCCACGGATCCGTCCGTCGTCGGAACCGTCGCGCCGACGATGACGCCGTCCGCGACGATGCCCCTGACCTGGGTCGACAGCGAGGTCGTGGACACCGGATGGACGATCGCGCCGCAGCGCCGCGACGAGGTGTTCGTCGGATTCGCCGCACCCGACCCCGGGGGAGAGTCCGCGGAGGAGGGCGTGGCGGCCGGTGGGGCGTCCGGGGACGACCCGGAGAGCGGGGGCGTGCTCGAGTATTCCGCCATCGACGGCACCGGCACGGTGCTCTGGCGGGCGGAGCGCCCGGCCGCCTGCACCGGGTTCGCCATGAGCCGCGCGGACGGCCGGGCGATCGCCGTGCTGACCGATGCCGACGTCATCGCTAGCGCCGCGGACGGTGACCGCGCTGACGGCGACGACGCAGCCGGCGAGCGCGCGGCCGGGGATGAACCGGCGCAGTGGCAGACGACCGCGACGGCCTATGACGCCGCGACCGGGGATCGTCTCTGGGGCCCGGTCCCGGTACCGGGCACCGTCGCCGGGCCGGGTCTGGTGTTCGGCGCTTCCGCCCCGGCCGGCACGCTGGGCGAGACCGGTCCGCGGGTGGCGCTGGACGCGGCCACCGGCGCCATCGTGGCCGACGAGCGGGAGGATCCGAGTCTGTCGGTCATCGGGGAGTATGACGGGACGGTGCTCCTCGGCCAGGACGAGCGGCTGCGCGCGCTGGACGGGGCGAGCGGCTCCACGCTGTGGGACGTCCCGGCCACGGCCACCGGTGCCCCGGTCGCCGTGCCGGGCGTGGACGCTCCGACCGGGGCGGCGTTGCTCGACGACGGATCCGGCGACGGCGCCGTACTGCTGGAGGTGGCCACCGGCGACATCCTGGCCCGGCGAGTCGACAGCGCCGGCTACGAGCCGCTGTCCCGCACCTGGGTGTGGACCGTCGACGGCGTCGTGTCCGGGATGAGCGTCGGACACGACCCGTGGAGCCGCGAGATCGCCGGCGCGCGGATCGCCGTCGCCGGAAGTGGGCTGATCTACCTCCGGGAGGGGTCGGCCGTGCACGTGCTGAACGCGGTGACCGGCCGCGACGCGCAGGCCTACCTCACTGCAGCGGGCGGCGGGTACGCGGTTCCACACGCCATCGCGGCCGACGGCGCGGCGCTGTTCTCCCTCGACGGGGATTTCGTGCTCGCCACTGTCGAGGGTGCGTAGCGGCCCGTGGGGTGCCGGGTCCGTGACGGCGTCATCGGCCGCGCGGTGCGCCGCCGTATCCGGACACCGGACGGTTTGGGACGGGGCAGCGGAATCGCGTACAGTGTCAGAGGCCGATTGTTCGGCCCCTTTCACCTGTCCGGGTGGCGGAATGGCAGACGCGCTAGCTTGAGGTGCTAGTGCCCTTTAACGGGCGTGGGGGTTCAAGTCCCCCTCCGGACACCACTTCTGGGTCTCGTTCACTGCGGTCTCTCCGTGGATCCATCCGTGCCGTCTTCCGCGCCGTCTTGCAACCATCGCCCCAGCGCAGCACCATCTCGTCGTCGTTCGACGACGCTAGCCCCGCGGATCGGCCCGCCGATAGCCGTACAGGTCGATGATCGGCCCGTTGATCCACAGCGTCCAGTCGTCGGGGGTTCGCACCAGCAAGGTGCGGTTGTATGCCTCGTCGACGATGCTGGCCTCATGCCCGGCGGTGGTGAGGTGCCGCGCCAACCCGTCGAGATCGCCCGTGAACTCCATCGACAGCGTCAGCGTGTCGCTCATCCCGGCGTGGTACGCGACGAGACCGCCGCCGTCGCCGACGAAGTCGATCCAGGTGCCGCTGTCGGAACGGATGCGCTCCCGCAGGCCCAGCGCGCGCAGGACGGGTGCTGCCTCCGCGGCGTCGTCCGGTGACCAGATGGGTTGGACCCGCAGCGTGCCGTGTGTCGGGCGCGCGCCCGCGGACGCGGTGATCGTGGCGCCGGACGCGGTTCGAGCCATGACGATGGGCTCGTGGCCTTGTCGCTGCTCCCGGCGGACGTCCACTCCCGTACTGTGCAAGGCCTTCTCGACTCCGGGCAGGTCGTCGGTGAGCACATGCAGCGCGGTACCGACAGCGGGGTCCTGCGCGTCGGCGCGGCGAACGGACAGGATGCCGTCACCGTCGAACTCCGCCCATTCGTTCGTGACGTCGCCCGCGGGAGCCAACCCGAGGTCGCGGGCGAAGTCGTGCCACGCCGCGGTGCGCGCCGTGTGGTAGATCGCTTGGACCGTGATCAATTCCGCTGCTCCGCCTTGGTCACATAGTCGGTCATGACGCGCTCGACGAGTGCGGACAGCGATGTCCCCTCATCGATGGCCCGGTGCTTGATCGCGCGCACCAGCGCGGCCGGCAGGTAGACGTTGAACTGCGCCTTCGCCGCGTCCTCGTTGCCTCGCATGCTAGCAATATAGCATCGTGAGGACGGGGGGTGCGATGTCTGACGATGGCAGCGAGGGGACAGGTGACAAGCTCGCCGGATCCGCGGCGCTGCGGCTGGCGATAGGGGTGGTCCTGCTCGAGTTCGTCGGCGCGGTCTCCGCGTTCGTCGCGGGCGCGTTGTTGCCGGTGATCGAGCGCGACCTTGCCGCGTCGGCGCACGTGCCGTTGCTCGTGACCGGGGGCGAGATCGGGATGTTCGCGGCACTGCCGTTGTCCCCGTGGATCATCCGACGCGTCCGGGCCACGCCGCTGATGGCCTGGGGTCTGGTCGTCACCCTGCTCGGCTCGATCACGTCCGCCGCGTCGGTCGATGCCTGGATGTTCGCCGGCGGACGTGTGCTGGCAGGCATGGCCGGCGGGGTGCTGTCCGTGTTCGGCGTGGCGGCGGCGATTCGTCACCTGCAGGATGCGCTTCGCATCAAGGTGCTGGCGGCGATGTCGGCGATGTGGTTGATACCGGCCACCGTCGGCCCGACCGCGTCGATCGCCCTCCAACACCTCGTCGGCTGGCGGCTGACGCTGCTGGCCCCCGTCCCGCTGCTGCTCCTGGCCCGCATGCTGCTCCTGGCTGGGACAGGCCGACGACCACCCGAGCACGGCCCGAGCCCGTCCCGGGCCGCCTCTCTGATCCCGATCGGGGTGACGGCGGCCGTGCTGCTCATCGGGTCCGAATGGTGGTTCCTCGCACCGGCGGCCCTGGCCGTGGCGACCATCGGGTACGTCGCCCTGATGCCGGCCGGGACGACCCGACTGGTTCGCGGCACACCGGCCGCCCTCGCCTGCCTCACCCTGTTCGGCTTCGGATACTTCGGCGCCAACACCCTCGTCACGCTGCTGTTCACCCGCGCCTTCGGCGCGACACTGTTCCAGGCCGGTATCGCGCTGACCGCCACGTCCGTCGCGTGGGGGCTGGTCGCGATGCTCTCGCCGAGGCTCCGGGCGATTCCGCAT
>CAZIIX010000030.1:0-5086 GCA_964539345.1 uncultured Actinomycetes bacterium
TATGACGCGAGGCTCTATATATAAGGAGTGCGTCTCGCGACATATAGGGAGTGCGTCTCGCGGTGGCCGGGCTGGCCGGGGCCGGGCTCGCGAGGGGCAGCGGGCGTGCGGTGCGCCGGCACGCCCGGGCGCAGCCGGCTATGCCGCGGTGGGCAGCCGCTGTTGGAGGGGCAGCGCGGCGTCGTCGACGATCACCTGGATGGCCTTGCCGCCGTCGAGGTCGATGGCCAGCGGGGCGCGCAGGTTCGCCGTCGACGTCGCCAGGGACTCGCCGATGGTCAGCACCAGGTAGAGCCTCGCCACGCGGCTGCCCAGCACCTCGGCGAGCGGCTCGGTGAGCACGCCGGCCAGCGAGCTGCTGTAGTCGGCGAAGAACGCGTCGGCCGGGGCGACGACGAATCGCAGCTCCGGCGCGGTCACCGACCGCAGCGAGTGCAGGTATCCGCCCTCGTCGATCGGCGTCAGGGTGAACTCCTGCTCGCTCTCGAATCCGGGCATGGGTTCGACGAACGTGACGGCCCGCGCGGAGCCTCCGGACGCGTCGTCGGCGGCGTCGGTGTTCATGGCGGCAACCTCCTGCCGTTCGGGGCCGATCCGGTCGATCATCGCAGGAAGTCCAGCAGGGACATCTGGCGGATGTTGGCCGTGGTCTGCAGCGCGGCCTGGTAGACGACCTTGGCCGTGTTGACCTGGATCGCGACCTCGGCCAGATCGATGTCCTGGATCTGCGACAGGTTGGTCTTCAGGGAGATCTTGTCGGTCGCCTGGGTGTCCTGGGCGGCCTCGACCCGGGCGAGCGAGGCGCCGGATGCGGCGCGGGCGCTGCTCAGCCGGCCGATGGCATCGTCGATCTCGGTGAGCTGGCCCGCCTCGGGGACTCCGTCGGTGGTCAGGCTGGTGATGATCCGGTCCATCAGGTCGAACAGGTTGCTGCCGTCGGCGCCGAGCGCCTGGCTGCCGGTCTGGTTGATCTGGATCCGGTTGTGGTCCCCGATGGTGCGGAAGATCGCGTTCTCGTCGCCGCGGTAGACGACCGCGCCACTTCCGTCGACCTCGAACGGGGCGGAGGGTCCGCCGGGCTGGCCGTAGATCGTGGTGCCGCCGAAGACGGGTTGGCCGTTGTAGGACGCGTTCGCCAGTTTGACGGCGGCCTCGCGGATGGATGCGATCTCGTTCGCGATGGCCTTCGCCGACGCGCCGGTCGAGGCGCCGGAGTTCAGCCCCTGCACGGTCAGGGTGCGCACCCGTTGCACCAGGTCGGTGATCTGGCCGTAGGCCGTGTCGGCGGTGGACAGCCAGCCCGCCGCGTCGGCGGAACTGCGCGCGTACTGGGCGTTGCGTTTGAGGTCGCCGCGCAGCTCGAGCGCACGGACCGTTCCGGCCGGATCGTCGGAGGGCCGGCTGATCTGCTGCCCGGTGGAGAGCTGCTCCTGCAGCGCCGCCAACTGCTGTGACGCGGCCTGCAGGCCGGCCAAGGAGGCCGTCTGGGACGAGCCGACGGTGACGCGGATGGCCATTACCTACCCACCAATCCGGTCCGGTTGATCAGGGTGTCGAGCATCTCGTCGAGCGCGGACAGCACGCGTGACGAGGCCTGGAACGCCTTCTGATAGGTCAACATGTTGCTGACCTCCTCGTCGAAGCTGACCCCGGCGACGGTGGCGTGCAACGTGTCGACGCTGTTGGTGATCACCGCCTGGGTGGTCTGCTGTTGCTGCGCCGAGGCGCTGGCGCGGCCGAGTTCGCCGATCAGGGTGCTGTAGGCGGCGTCCGGGCCGTCGACCAGGGTGCCGCTGTTGGCCGCGTCGAGCGCGTTGTCGCCCAGCACGTTGCCTACCGGGTTGCCGTCGCCGTCCAGGGACTGGGTCGTGCTCGCGGCCACCTGCTGCCAGCCGAACGACGGATCTATGACGAGGGTCGCGGCCGTCACCGGACCGGCCGGGTCGGTGCTGAACATGCCCGCGCCGGGGGCCCCGTTCAGGTCGAACCCGCCGGCCTGGAGTCCGTTGACGGTGTCGTGCAGGTTCTGCGCGACCTGGTCGAGCAGCTCGCGGTAGTGCGGCACGGTCTCGGTGATCGTGGTGATCTCGGCCGCCGCCGCGCTCCCGGCCAGCGTGACGCCGACCCCACCGACGGTCACGGCGACGGTCGGCGGAGTCGTCGTCATATCCGGGGTGGCGGCGAACGCGCGGGCGACGTACGGCGGATTGGCGGTGTCGTCGAACGCGACGAGCGGCTGACCGCCGACGGTGACGGTGGCGGTGCCGTCGTCGTGGATCTCGGCCTCGGCCCCGACCGCGGTGGAGAGCTTGTCCAGCAGCAGATCGCGCTGGTCGAGCAGCGCGTTGACGTCGGTGCCGGTGGCATGGCCGATCGCGATCTTGCGGTTGAGCTCGGCGAGGTCGCCGGCCGCGGTGTTCACGTCGTCGACCTGGGCCTGCAGGGAGTGCTGCGCCGCGGTCGACACGGAGGTGAGCGCGGCGTCCTTCGCCTTCAGCATGGTGACCGTCGCGTGCGCGGACTGGAGGAGCATCTGTCGCGGCACCGGCGCACCGGCGTCGTCGGCCACATCGCCCCAGGCGACCCAGAAGTCGTGCAGTTGCTCGCCGAGCCCGCTGTCGCTGGGCTCGCGGAAGATGTTCTCGATGTCGGCCAGTCGCGCGGCGTTCGCGTTGACGTTCGCCGACCGGGCATGCTCGGCGCGCACCCGCCGGTCCAGCACCAGGTCGCCGAGCCGATCCGCGCCGGAGACCCGGACGCCCCCGCCGGAGACGGCGCCCGAGTGCAGCGTCGGCACGCCGACGGCCGGGCCGACCGCGGTCTGGCGCGCGGCCTGCCGGGTGTAGCCGGGGGTGTTCGCGTTCGCGATGTTCTGCCCGGTGACCTCCAGCCCGTAGCGGGCGGCGGTCAGCGCGTCGGTGGCGCGGTGGATGCCGGAGAAGAAGTTCGTCATGCCTGCTCGTCCAGGAACGTCGGGGTGTCGCCGCTGCGGACGGAGCCCCCGTGCGAGTCGTAGGTCGATACGAAGTTGCCGAGCCGGCTCAGCGTCTCGCCCACCGCCTGCGCGCCGGCCTTGAGCAGCCGCTGGTTCTCGGCGACCGTGGTGGCGATTTCGGCGGTGAGATCCCGCAATGCCTGACGATGGTCACTGAACGTAGTCGTCCATGGCTCCGTACAGGCGTCGGCAAGGTCCTGCAGGGAGGCGTCGGCGGACAGGCCGAGGTGCTCGGCGGCGGTCTGCACCTCGATCGAGCGCAGGATCTCGCTGTCCCGGAACGCCGTCATGGCCGTCTCCACCTGGGCGTCGGCGCGGGCGAGCCATCGCGTCTGGCCGGCAGTGATCACGAGCTGCTGGCTGACCAGCGCATAAAGAAGGTCGTCGAGCTCCTGGCGCTCTTGCCACAGGACCGAGGCGAGCGAGAGCAGTGCCGATTCGTTCATTCCCACACCGCCATGATCTCGCAAATGAGGGCCGAGGGGGGCACTCGTCGTCGATCGCGTCATGGTGAATTGATCGGCAAATGTTCCGAAGATCTTGAGCCCGGGACCAAAATATCACTGTGCGTAGCTGTTGATCACGACACGCGGCACGTCAGAGTGATTTTGGTTAGGACGGTTGCCTGATTACGTTCGGTAGTGCACCCTTTACGCAGTGCAACTTGTTGTGACAGCGATGTACGAATTTTCACTGTTGCGGCAAGAGGTTCACCGGACAACGGATGGCCTCCGATGTCCGGTCCGCGTTCTAACACTTCCATGGTGAGGGAAGCTCATGAGTACTGCAGCGTCGCGTGTCCAGGCCGCATCCAGTGACACGACAACAACCCCGGACACCGAAGAGCTCATTCGTGCGCACCTGCCGTTGGTGGGGCATTTGGTTCGCGAGTTGCTCGGACGGCTGCCCGCTCATGTCAGCCGCGACGAACTGACCTCGGCCGGGATGATGGCCCTGGTCACCAGCGCGCAGGGATTCGATGCCTCGCGCGGCGTTCCGTTCGGCCGCTTCGCCACCATCCGTATCCGCGGCGCACTGACCGACGAGCTGCGCTCCATGGACTGGGCCAGTCGCGCCGTGCGCAGCAAGGCCCGCGAAATGGCAACGGCCACACAGGAACTCACTGGCGCGCTGGGCCGCACGCCGCGTCGCGAGGAGATCGCCGAGGTGATGGGGGTCGCCGTCAGCGACCTCGACGCCATCGACGCCGACGTCCACCGCGCGAGCACGCTGAGCGTGGAGGGCCTGCGCGAGGCGAACGGCGGCGAGCTCGTTCCCACCCGTGACGCCGGTCCGGAGACGCTGCTGGTGCACCGCGAACAGATCGGGCTGCTCCAGGATGCGATCGCCGAACTGCCCGAGCGGCTCCGGATGGTCGTCGAGCAATACTTCTACGGCCAGCGCCGCATGGCCGACATCGCCGCCGAGCTTGGTGTGACGGAGTCCCGGGTCTCCCAGCTGCGTACCGAGGCACTCGCCCTGCTGCGAGACGGCCTGCGCGGCCAGGAGGCCGACGGTGGCACCGGCGGTGGCACCGGCGCGAACCCGTTGTCCGGCAGCGGAAGTCGCGGCGGCCAGGGCAGCACCGCGCCCGATGCGCCGACGATCGTGGCGCAGCGCAAGCCGAGCCGGCGGGAGACGGCGCGCCAGGCGTACGTCGCCGCCATCGCCTCACGGTCGACGCTCGCCACCCGCCTGTCGGCCACCACTGCGCTCGGTGAGACGCGAACGTCCGTCATGGAAGGCCTGCGCGCGGCGCAGTAGATCAGTCGCCGCACCCATCTGGCCGTCCGCCCGGCGGCACCCCTGCCCGTTCGCGCGGCTGCATGTCGTCTGCCCGTTCGGCGGGCTGCGCCCGCCCATTCTCGACGTACGTTCGCGATGCGCTGCCGCCAGGCCGCTCCCCCATCACCTCTCTGCACCGAAAATGATGGTCGTCCTGCAGAGATCTGGGGTCGATTTTCTCTGCAGCACGAACATCATTCTCCGGTTGACAACGGATTTCTCGGGACCACTCAAGTCACGTGGCACCGGGCCGATGGATATGCGTGACGGCCCACGGATGGGCCCAGCCCGGTGGCTACTGCCTCG
>CAZIIX010000030.1:5186-16401 GCA_964539345.1 uncultured Actinomycetes bacterium
CCATGACCCAGTCGCAGATCCTGACCCAGGCCGCCACCAGCGTCCTGGCCCAGGCCAACTCGGCGCCGCAGGCGATCCTGAAGCTGCTGCAGTAAGCACCACGCAGCATCATCACGCACCACCGCAGTACTCCGCCGGGGCGGGCTGGCTCACAAGGCCCGCCCGCCCCGGCATCATTTCCGAGCACCACCAGGGCATCGATCCAAGCACCACCAGGGCACTGACGAGAAGGGCACGACATGTCGACTGCAACGGGAAGCATCTCGATGTCCGGACTGCTCGGCGGCAACGCCGGCAAGATCGACACCGACGCGCTCATCGATGCCCTGATGCAGGCAAAGTCCATCCCGCAGAACCAGCTCAAGGACAAGCTGGCGGCCCAGCAGAAGGTCACCAACGCCTACCAGCAGCTCAACAGCATGCTGCAGTCCCTGACGAAGACCGCCCAGTCCGTCACCGACGTCGACTTCGGCTCGGCCACCGCGGCCACCTCCTCCAGCGCCGGCGTGATCGCCAGCTCCACGACCGGTGCCGCGACCGGCAGCAGCACGTTCACCGTCACCCAGCTCGCCGCGGCACAGGTCTCCACGGTCGCGGTCGACGGGGACGGCAACGTCGCCGACCCCACCGCCGGCATCGACATCACCGTCGGCGGCACCACCACCCACCTCGACCTGACCTCCGGCAAGGCGACAGACGTCGCCAGCGCGATCAACGCGGCCGACGGACTCGGCGTCCGCGCCGCCGTCATCAACACCGACCAGGGCCAGGTCCTGCAACTCACGTCGCTGAAGACCGGCACCGAGAACGCGTTCACCGCCGCCGGATTCAGCAGCGCCACCCAAGACCTCGTCGCCGCGCAGGACGCGCAGATCCAGGTCGGCACGGTCGGCAGCGGCGGCTACACCATCTCCAGCGCCACCAACACGTTCACCGACGCGATGCCGGGCGTGACGTTCTCCGTCGGCGCCGAAGCCCTCGGCCAGCAGGTCACCGTCACCGTCAGCAGCGACGTCGACGCCATCAGCCGGACCGTCAAGGCCATGGTCGACGCCGCCAACTCCGCGAAGTCCGCCATCAGCACGGCCACCGGCAAGGGCGGCATCCTGCAGGGTCACTCCGACATCCGCTCCATCGGCATGGACCTGGCCAGCGCCATCTCCATGGGCACCGCCGACGGGAAGAGCCTGACCGACTACGGCGTGGACATGGACCGCAACGGCGTCATCACGTTCGACGCCGCGCAGTTCGCCGCCGCCTACGCGGCCGACGCGAAGGGCACCGTCGACGCCATCGCCGGCTCGCTCGGGGCGAGCTTCAAACAGACCGCGGAGTCCGCCTCCGCACCGGTCACCGGCACGCTGACCCAGACGATCGCGTCCGCGCAGGATCGTGCGGACAGCATCAATGACGACATCGCCTCGTGGAACGATCGCCTCGACAAGATGCACGACCAGCTGGTGATCAAGTACACCGCCATGCAGACGGCGCTGGCCAAGCTGCAGTCCCAGGGCGACTGGCTGACCAGCATGTTCAAGTCGATGCAGGCCGACAACGACGACTAGCCCGGCTAAGGCCGCCCGCCGAGCGGCCGATAGATAGCTACGACAGCACAGAGCCACGGCAGTCAGCAGACCACCTGTGAACAAAGGACTTCCATGAGCACCGATCTGCGCGGCCGCTACCTCAACGAGCGCGTGATGACGGCGACGCCCGGCCAGCGGGTCGTGATGCTCTACGACCGGTTGCACCTGGACCTGGCCCGTGCCGCGGCCGCCGCGCAGCAGGACGACGCCGCCGCATCCGGCACGCATCTCGACCACGCCACGCAGATCGTCGCCGAGCTCGCCGGCAGCCTGGACGTGACCGCCGGTGGAGCGGCGGAGAACCTCGCCTCGCTCTACGGCTTCCTGCTCGCCGAACTCGTCGCGGTCCGCTCCGGCGCCACCGGCCGGCTCGCCGGCGCCCAGCAGATCGTCGCATCGCTGCGCGAGGCATGGACCGAGGCCGTCGCGACCGCCGCGGCCGAGAAGACCCCCGCGACGTCCGCCGGGGCCTGGGTGGGCTGACCCGTGGATACCTCGGCCCGGTCCAACGAAGCCTGGGAGCGCGTGCTCGCCGCGGTGGAGGCCGACACCGCTCGCGCCGCAGCACTTCTCGAGCCCGACCCGGCCGACCTCGCGCAGCCGGACCCTGCGTCATCGGCGCACGACACCAGCATCCCCGCCACCTGGCGGCTGCCATCGAGCCCCGACCCCACCCTCGTCGCGCTGCCCGACCCGAAGGACATGCCGCCGATCCCCGAGGAACTGCGCGAACGCATCGAGCGGTTGCGGGACCGCATCGAGTCGCTGCAGAAGGATCTCGCCCGGGCGCTCGCCGAGGCCGCCCGCACCGCACCCCGCGCCGTGCGCATCCCCACCCACCAGCCCGCGGCCGGCTACGTCGACCGCAGGCTCTAGGCGCCGCCACACTTCCGGGACACACCAGCCCACAGAGCGCTACCGAACGTAATCGGAAAAATTCTCTCCGTAATCCTCAAGGTCGACGGCAACGGGCCGATTCGACTCGGTGAGCAAGGATGCTCATCCCCTGCCGACGGACCGGCGCGTTCCCGCAAAGAGGCGCCAGGTGTTCAACGACATCACATCCGTAACGCTGGAGACGGCCATCGCCGGTCTCAGCGCGCGGCAGCAGGTGACGACCAACAACATCGCCAACCTGGAGACCCCCGGGTTCCGCGCGCGGAGCGTCGCCTTCGAATCGAGCCTCGCCGATGCGGTCGCCGCCGGCGAGCCCGGCCGCGCCACCGTCAGCGCCGAGCACACCCACGACGTCGCCCACCAGAACGGCAACAACGTCAACCTCGAGCGGGAGATGATCACCGCCACCAAGACCGTGCTGCAGCAGAAGCTCCTCAGCGGCGCGGTCACCTCCCGCTTCGGCCTGATCAGCACCGTCCTGAAGGGCTAGCCATGTTCGACGCCATCGACACCTCCGGATCGGGCCTGCGCGCCTACCGCATCTGGATCGACGCCCTCGCCAACAACATCGCCAACATCAACACGGTCACGCCCACCAGCGAGGACGCGTTCCAGGCGCAATACGTCAAGGCGCAGCCGCTGCCCGAGGGGCGCGACGGTGTCGGCACCGGGGTGCGCACCACCACCCTGCCGGAGAGCAGCCCCGAGGGCATCCTGGACTACCAGCCGGACAATCCCCTCGCCGACGAGGACGGCTACGTGCGCCGCCCGGACATCGACATGAGCCAGCAGATGGGCGATCTCATCCTCGCGCAGCGCGCCTTCCAGGCCAATGCCGCGATGGTCGACCGCGCCAAGGACGTCTACGAAGCCGCCATCGCCATCGGGAAGGGCCTGTAACAGCTATGACGACTCCCATCGCCCCGATCGGCGGCATCACCCCGCTGTCCGGGTTCAGCGGCCCGGCCGCCACCAGCGCGCTCACCGGCTCCGGCGTGGGCGTGGCGCTCTCCGGCGTCACCGGCACCGCCTCCGCCGCGGGCACCGCGCCCGCCGCCGGCGGCTCCACCGTCGACTTCGCCTCGGCGCTGGCCCACGGTCTCGACGAGGTCGCCGCCACCCAGCGCACCGCCGACCAGCTCGCCGTCCAGGCCGCCACCGGTCAACTCGTCGACCCGGCGCAGCTGACCATCGCCGCCACCAAGGCGCAGCTGATGACCCAGCTGGCGACCACCATCCAGAGCAAGGCGATCACCGCCTTCAACACCGTGATGTCGATGCAGGCATGAAGGACCAAGCAGCCGGCTGGCTGAAGAAGATCTGGGGCGACTTCACGTCGTTCTCCCCGGGGCAGAAGGCCGTCACGATCGTCGCCGTTGCCGCCCTGATCATCGGCGGGATCCTGTTCGCCAGTTGGAAATCCAGCCCGACCTACGCGCCGCTGTACAGCAACCTGTCCACCACGGACGCGGCCGCCGTCGTCGACAACCTCAACGAGAACGGCATCCCCTACCAGCTCGCCGCCGGGGGCACCCAGATCCTCGTTCCACAGGACAAGGTCTACGACACCCGGCTCACGCTGAGCTCGGACGGGCTGCCCGGATCCACCTCCGGCGGCTACGCGCTGCTCGACCAGGAGGGCATCACCACCTCCGAGTTCAAGCAGCAGGTCGACTACCAGCGGGCGATCGAGGGCGAGCTCGCCAAGACGATCGAATCGCTCGACGGGGTGCGCGGCGCCACCGTGCACCTGGCCATCCCGAAGCAGGACGTGTTCAACGACGGCACGAAGAAGACCACGGCCGCCGTCATGCTCAGCCTCGCCCCCGGCGCCACACTGACCAGCTCGCAGGTGCAATCGGTCGTCTACCTGGTCAGCTCCAGCGTGCCGGAACTGGCCGCGGACGAGGTCACCGTCGCCGACTCCCAGGGGCATGTGCTGGCCGCCCCCGGAGACGGACTGACCGGCATCGGCGGCAGCGACACCCGGGCCCAGATGACGCAGGACTACAACGCCCGGCTGACGTCTGCGCTGCAGACCATGCTCGACAAGGCAGTCGGCCCAGGGCATTCCGTGGTCACGGTCAATGCCGACCTGGACTTCGACCACACGTCCACCACCACGCAGAGCTACACCTACGAACCCGACACCCCGCCGGTGTGGTCCGAGGAGAGCACCGAGAACTACCAGGGCACCCAGGGTGACGGCGGCGTGTTCGGCACCGGCGAGGCCGATGTGGACACGGCCGCCGGCGACTCCGACGGCTCCTACGAGAAGTCGAACAAGACCGTCACGAACGCGCTCGGCACCGTCACGCAGACCGTGCAGAACACCCCCGGCGCCGTCAAGAAGCTCTCCGTGGCGGTGCTGCTGGACAAGACCGACCAGGCCATCGACCAGGCCGGAATCACCGCACTCGTGAGCTCGGCGGTCGGGCTGAACACCGACCGCGGCGACACACTGGCCATCCAGTCCATGGCGTTCGACGACTCCGCCGGCGATGCCGCGGCCGCCGCCGACGCCGCAGCCGCGAAGGCCGCCGCCGACAAGGCATCCCAGCAACGACTGCAGAACTGGATCAAGCAGGGCGCGCTCGCCGGGGTGATCCTGCTCGTCCTGATCATCACCTGGATCGCCTCGCGGCGACGCAAGCGGGCCGCCGAACGGCAGCGCGACGAGGAGCTCGACCTGCTCACCCACCGCATCCCCGAGGGTGCGCTGCTGGCCCCGGCACCTGTCGAGACCGCCGCCGCCCCCGAATCCACCACGGACAGCGGCGCCGGCCGCCGCGCCCTGGTCGCGCTGGCCGACGAGCAACCCGATGATGTCGCACGCGTGCTGTCCGGCTGGCTGAACACCGCCGACACGAAGAAGGAAGGGGCTACTCGATGACGGTCACCGAACTTCCGGTCAAGCCCTCGACCGACACCACCGCCACCACCGCCGAGCCCGCGGCACCCAGCACCGCCGATCCGGCCGCCCCCGCCGCCGCATCCACCCCGCAGCCCGCCGCACCGGCCGCGCCCCCCGCGCAGTCGCACCACCAGCTGCTCGCCGGACTCACCGGCCGGCGCAAGGCAGCGATCCTGGTGATGCAGCTCGGCAAGGAGGACAGCTCCCGGGTGCTGGCCCGGCTCTCCGACGCCGAGCTCGAGGAACTGTCCGCCGAGATCGCCCGCATCGGAACGGTGCCCGCCGACCTGGCCAACGCCGTGCTCGCCGACTTCGGCAACAACATCGCCACCGGCATGACCGACACCCGCGGCGGGCTCGACCTGGCCCGCGAGCTGCTGCTCGCGACGATCGGCGAGGATCGCACGAACGAGATCATGGACCGCGTCGCCGAGGGCTTCGTGCAGCTGCCGTTCGCGTTCGTGCAGAACCTCGATGCGCGGCAACTGATCTCGTTCCTCTCCGACGAACATCCGCAGACCATCGCGCTGGTGCTCGCCCACCTGCACGCCGGCCTGGCCTCGGCCGTGCTCGCCGGCCTGACCGCCGAGCTGCAGGCCGATGTCGCACACCGTATCGCCGTCATGGACCGGACCTCGCCGGATCTCATCCGCCGCGTGGAATCGGCCCTCGAGCGGCGGCTGTCCTCGATGGGCGTGGCCGGCGACCTGTCCGCCGTCGGCGGCCTGAAACCGTTGGTGGACATCATCAACCGGGCCGACCGCGGCACCGAGAAGCTCATCCTGGAGGGGCTGGACAGGCTCGACCCGGCGCTGGCCGAACAGGTGCGCAGCCAGATGTTCATGTTCGAGGACCTCGTCACACTCGACGACCGCGCCATCCAGCTGGTGCTGCGCAACGTTCAGGTGACCGACATCGCCGCCGCCCTCAAGGGCGTCTCGGACATGGTGCGGGACAAGGTCATGAAGAACATGACCGAACGCGCCGCCCTCGATCTGCAGGAGGAGATCGAGGTCATGGGTCCGGTCCGCGTGCACGTGGTCGAGGAGGCGCAGGCGAGCATCGTGCGCATCATCCGCCAACTCGAGGAATCCGGTCAGATCATCGTCGGCAGGGGTGAAGAGGATGCCTTCGTCGCCTAGCACCCCGCCCGCCGCGACCGTCCGCTCCTGGGAGCCGATGCCGCTCGCCGACCTCACCGCCGCCGGCGCGGACGTCGACGGGGCGGTGGCCGACGCGATCGGAACCGTGCCCGCCACGGCGACGTTCGAGCCCGACCGGCGCGAGGGGGCCGCCGTCGAATCGTTCGCCGTCTCCCCGACCGTCGGCATCCCCGACGATGTGCTCGCCCCGGCCCGCACCGCCGCACAGGCCGCCGGATACGCCGACGGCTGGACCGCGGGCATGCGCGCCGCCCGCGAGACGACCGCCGCGCGGCTGGCCGACGACCAGGCCGAGTCCGACCGGCAACGGGACCTGCTGCACGCCAGGCACCAGCGCGCCATCGACGCCCTCGCGACCGCGGCCGCCCGCCTCGACGAGCGCGCCGTCACCGCGGCGCACGACATCGAGGACCAGATCATCACCGCCGCCTGGCGGATCGCCGAGGCCCTCGTCGGCCGGGCCCTGGCCGACGACACCGTGCGCGGCCCGGCGGCGCTGACCCGCGCGCTGAGCCTGGCGCCGATCGACGCGGACGTCACGGTGCACGTCAGCCCCGCCGACCACGCCCTGCTGGCCGACGCCACCCCGGCCACCGCGGCCGGCCACATCGAACGCTCGGACGGCCGGCGCCGCGTCACGATCGTCGCCGACGACCGGATCGCCGACGGCGACGCCGTCTCGCACTGCGGCGCCACCAGCATCGACGCCCGGCTGACTGCCGCCGTCGACCGGGTCCGGCAGGTGCTCGCCCCATGACCGTGCTCACCGACCGCATCGCGCGGGCCGTCGACGCCGCCGTCACCGCCGCCGCACCGCAGGCCTCCGGCCTGGTGACGGAGGTGCGCGGGCTGTCCATCACGGTGCGCGGCATCGCCGCCCGGGTCGGCGACGTGATCTCGATCGAGGCGACGGCCGCCGCCGTGCAGGCCGAGGTCGTTGCCGTGCACCAGGATGCGGCGATCTGTCTGCCCCTCGGACCGGTGGGCGGCATCGGCGCCGGCGACCGCGCCCGGGCCGGCACCGGCCCGCTGTCCATCGAGGTCGGGGACGCCCTGCTCGGCCAGGTGCTGGACGGGCTGGGCCGGCCGCTGGACGGCTCGGCACTGCCGGTCGGCCTGGAGCGGGTCATCGTCGAGCACACTCCCCCGGACGCGCTCACCCGCGCCCGGGTGACGACGCCGCTGCCGCTCGGCGTGCGCGCCATCGACACCCTGACCCCGGTCGGCCGGGGCCAGCGCATGGGCATCTTCGCCGGCTCCGGTGTCGGCAAGTCGTCGCTGCTGTCGATGATCACCCGCGGGACGGACGCGGACATCACCGTGCTGGCGCTGGTCGGCGAGCGTGGCCGCGAGGTCCGCGAGTTCCTCGAGGACGACCTCGGCGAGGAGGGCCGCCGCCGCGCCGTCGTCGTCGTGGCCACGTCCGACCAGCCTCCCATGGTGCGGCTCCGCGCGGCGTTCGTGGCCACCCGGATCGCCGAGTACTTCCGCGAGACCGGCAAGAACGTGCTGCTGCTGATGGACTCCGTCACGCGCGTGGCCACCGCGCAACGCGAGATCGGGCTGTCCGCCGGCGAGCCGCCCACCACCCGCGGCTACCCGCCGTCCGTCTTCGCGCTGCTGCCCCGGCTGCTCGAGCGCGCCGGCAGCTCGGCGAACGGATCCGTCACCGGGCTGTACACGGTGCTGGTGGAGGGCGGCGACCACGACGAGCCGGTCGCGGATTCGGCGCGGTCGATCCTGGACGGGCACATCGTGCTCGACCGCAAACTGGCCAATGCCGGCCACTTCCCGTCGATCGACGTGCTCGCCTCGGTCTCCCGGGTGTCGAACGCGGTCACCACGCCGGAGCAGCGGGCGCTCGCCACTCGGCTGCGCAGCCTGCTCGACGCGCACTCCGACGTCAAGGACCTGGTCGAGATCGGCGCCTACGTCGGCGGCACCAACGACCGCGCCGACCGGGCACTGGCCCAGTGGCCGGCCATCGAATCGTTCCTCCAGCAGGACCGGGCCGAGCAGGTGCCGGCGGCGCGCGCCTGGGACGAACTGGCCGAGCTGATCGGAGACGACCAATGACGCCGCGATGGTTGGGAAGCCTCGTGCGGGCACGCCAGTTCGCCGAGGACAGTGCGCGCCAGGAGCTGGCGACCGCCGAGCGCCTGTCCAGCCGCGCGCACGCGCGGGTGCGCTACAGCGCGGACCGCATCGACTCGCTGCGCCAGGCCGGCGCCGAGGACACCGCGAACGCGTTCGTCGCCGCCGCCGTGGCCCTGCAGGCGGCCGCCGCGACGCACGCCGCCGCGACCGCCGCCGCGCAACGGGCCGACGACGACATGGCCCAGCGGCACAGCGATGTCACCGACGCCGCGGTGTCCCGACGCAGTGCCGAGGAACTCCAGCAGCGCGCGGTGGCCGTCGAACTCGCCCGGCAGGCCGCCCGCGCCCAGCGCGGCCAGGACGAGGTCGCCGCCGCGGTGCACCGACGCCGCGCCGCCGAGAACGGCGGTGGATCGTGAGTCCCGTCGCCGTCGACCCGATCGGCACCGGAACACGGAGCCTGCCGATCGCCACCGTGCCGGCGCCCGTCGCCGCCGACGCGCGCGGCCACGGCGTCGCGGCGGGCGCATCGGCATCCGCCGTGCCGTTCGCGACCCGGCTCAGCTCCGCCCTCGCGGCGACCGCCGTCGCGGCCGGCGGCAGCGTCGGCGGGGTCCCGTCCGGCGTCCCATCGGGTGGTTCGTCCGGTGGTTCCGTCACCGGCGACACGGTGGTCGCCACCGCCAAGCAGTACCTCGGCGTCCCGTACGTGTGGGGCGGTACGACCACCAGCGGCCTGGACTGCTCCGGCCTGGTCCAATTGACGTTCAAGGACCTCGGCATCGACCTGCCGCGGGTCTCGCGCGACCAGGCGAGGGAGGGCACGGCCGTGCCGTCGCTGGACCAGGCGCGGCCCGGCGACCTGATCGCGTTCGGCACCCCCGTGAACCACATCGCCATCTACGTCGGTGACGGCAAGATCCTGGAGGCGCCGCAGCCCGGTCAGGATGTGCACATCACCGCTATCCACCGCACCCCGGTCGCGATCCGCCGCATCGTCCCCCCGGGCGACGGCAGCGTCGTCGCGCCCGCGGGCACAGTCGGCACCGCAGGCACGGCGGGCACGGCAGGCGCCGCGGCCGTCTCCGGTTCGGCCGTGGTTCCCGCACCCGAACTGCTGGCCCTGTGGGACCCGGCCAGCCTGGCATCGGTGCCGCGCGCGGTACCGCTCGCCTCGCTCGCCGTGCCGGAGGTCGCCGTCGCCCCGACCGGGCACGCCGCACCGCTCGCCGACGCGGCCAGGACGCTGCCGACGGTCGGCACCGACGGGACCGGCGTGACGGCCGCGCAGCTCACCGCGGCCGGCCTGTCCGACCGGGTCGCCTCGTTCGCCGATCAGTTCGCCCGCGCCGAGGCCGACTTCTCGCTGCCTGCCGGGCTGTTGGCGGCGGTGGCGCAGGCCGAGTCCGGCGGTGACCCGTCCGCGGTGAGCTCTGCCGGCGCCCAGGGCCTGATGCAGTTGATGCCGGCGACGGCCCGCGGGCTCGGCGTCGCCGACCCGTTCGACCCCGACCAGGCCATCACCGGTGCCGCGCGATTGCTCGCCACCGATCTCGACCGCTTCGACGGGTCGGTGCCGCTGGCCCTGGCCGCCTACAACGCCGGCCCTGGTGCGGTCACCGAGTACGGCGGCATCCCGCCCTATCTCGAGACGGAGCACTACGTGCGCACCATCACGGACATCCTGGCGAGGCTCCCATGACATCCATGATCGACACCGCCGTGCGTATCGACCCGGTCCCGTCCCGGTCGGCAGGTCGCACCGCGAGCGGACCGGCACGAGACGGGTCCGGCACGTCCTTCGATGACGTTGTCGCCGGCGTGATCTCGGATCGCCGACAGCAGCGCTCGGCGGATCGGGACGCCACGTCCGCAGGTTCGGGGCCGCGGTCGGCATCCGACGGCGCTCCCGGCGCCGCCTCCCGCGGCGGGCAGGAATCCCCGACCGTCGAACCGGGCCGCACCGGGGACCCGCGCGACCACGCAGACGACACCGCCACCCCCGACGCCGCAGACACGGCCGCCGCGGCCGGGCTCGCCGGCGCGCCCACCACACCACCGCACACCCCCGCCGAGACCGTGTCCGGCCGGGCGCCGGGCGCCACAGCCGCCGTCCCGGCACCACCCGGGGGCGCATCCGCCACACAGGGCCCCACCACGACCGGCGAACCCACTGCCAGCGACGGCGCCGCCCGATCCGGCGGTACCCCACCGAACGGCACGGCCGCACCATCGGGTCCGACACCGACCGGGGCGGCAAGCGGCGCGACAACGGGCGCGGCGGCCGGTACGGCGGACGGATCGCCACCGCGGCCCGCAACCGCCACCGACAGCACCGGCGGCGAGGCGTCCCGTCACACCAGCGCATCCGGCACCGCGGGACGATCGGCGACCACCGACCCTGCCCGCGCCGGCACCGCAGCGGCATCGCCCGCGGCCGCGAACCCCTCCGCCGGGTCGGTCCCGCCCGATCCCGCGGGATCGCGCGCGGCCACCGGGCCGGCGGGCGGCGGCCTCGTCCACGCCCCGTCCACCCGCAGCACGCCGGGGCACTCCGC
>CAZIIX010000031.1:0-16283 GCA_964539345.1 uncultured Actinomycetes bacterium
GATGACGGATAGGACGGCGCGGGGGTCGTTGGAGGCCAGGATGACGCCAGCGGAGGCGATGGCCACGTCGGTTCCGGCGCCGATCGCGATACCGACGTCTGCCTGCGCAAGTGCGGGGGCGTCGTTGACGCCATCGCCGACCATGGCCACGGTGATGCCTTCACGTTGTAGCGAGGCAACGGCGGCGGCCTTGTCTTCCGGTTTCACACCGGCGAAGACTCGGTCGATACCGAGCTTCTTGCCGACGGTTTCGGCAACCGCGGCGGCATCGCCGGTGATCATGACGACCCGTAGGCCGCGGGCATGTAGCTCATCGACGGTGCGTTTAGATTCAGGGCGGATCTCATCGGTTAACTGCAGGGCGCCGATCACCTTGCGGTCGCATACGACGTGCAAGATGATGGAACCGGTTTCCCGCCACTCGTGCGCGATGGGCAATTCTTGCCCATCGGTCTCGTCGAGCAGCATTGGCCCGCCAACCCGAATTTCGTGACCGTCGACGATGGCGGTAACACCAACGGCTGGGGCTGACGAAAACCCGGTCGCCGCCGGAACGTGCAGGCCACGCTCATTAGCAGCCCGCACTATGGCCTTGGCCAGTGGGTGTTCGCTGTCGGATTCGGCGGCACCTGCTAGAGCCAGCACATCGTCGCCACCATAACCATAGGCTGGCCGGACGGATACGACGGTGGGTTTACCCTTCGTTAGCGTGCCGGTCTTATCGAATAGCACTGACCGAACCGTGCGCATGGATTCCAGAGCGAGCCGATCTTTGATGAGCACTCCGGCGCGGGCGGCACGTTCAGTGGCGATGGAAATTACCAGCGGGATCGCCAAGCCCAGCGCATGGGGGCAGGCGATGACGAGCACGGTGATGGTGCGGGTGATCGCGTCATCGGCACTGCCCACTGCTAGCCCCCACACCAGGGCAGTGATGACGGCGGCGCCGAGCGCGAAGTAGAACAGGTAGCCTGCGGCGGCGTCAGCGATCCGCTGCGCCCGCGACGAGGATGCCTGAGCATCCGCTACCAGACGGCCGATGCCAGCCAGCGCGGTGTCCTCGCCGACAGCGGTGACTTCGATGCGTAGCCCCGAATCAGTCGATACCGTGCCGGCTACCACCCGATCACCGGCGCTGCGGCGCACGGTACGAGACTCGCCAGTAATCATCGACTCGTCCATTTCCGCCTGACCGTCGATGATGCGGCCGTCGGCCGAAACTGTCCCACCGGGCCGCACCAGGATTACATCGCCTACGTGCAATTCGCTGGGGTCGACGGTTACGACATCGTCTCCTTCAATGCGTTCAGCGGTATCGGGTAGCAGTGCCGCAAGCGAATCCAGTGCAGAGCTGGTGTGTGCCAGGGAGCGCATCTCGATCCAATGGCCCAGCAGCATGATCACGATCAGCAAAGCGAGTTCCCACCAGAACTCCAGATGATCGCCCAGTAGTGAGAGACTGGCGCCGAGTGAGGCGATGAACGCGACGGTGATTCCGAGCGCGATCAGGAGCATCATGCCCGGCTTGGAGGATCGGATCTCGCTTGCTGCACCGGTGAGGAACGGGGTGCCACCCGAGAAGTACATGATTGTGCCGATGATCGGCGAGACCCAAGTCGTCCATCCTGTCTCGGGCAGGTCGTATCCCAGTAAGGAGGCGAACATGGGCGAGAGAGCAACCGTCGGCATGGCCAGGATCAGCATGATCCAAAACAGCCGCCGGAACTGATCTGCGTGGTTGCTGTGGTCGCCATGGCCATCGTGGCTGGCGTGGGCTTGTGGGTGGTCGCCGGGCTGGGCTGCTCGCCGCGCTGTGGTAGCGATGTCGTCGTGATGGTGCGGGCCGGTCATGGCTCGTTCTTTCGGTCCGTAGTGGCTGGGGCGGTACTGGGTAGTGTGATGGTGAATGTGGAGCCGCGGCCGGGTCCATCACTGGCGGCGGTGATGGTGCCGTGGTGGGCGTCGATGATGGCTTTGGTGATGGTCAGGCCGATCCCAGACCCGGCCTGTTCACGGCTGCGGGCGGTATCGCCTCGGTAGAAGCGTTCGAAGATGCGCGGCAGTTGGCCTGGGGGTATGCCGTCACCGTTGTCACTCACAGCGATGGTGACCCGGTCCCGGGTGTGTCCGGTGGTGATGGTGACGGTGCCGCCGGTCGGGGTGTGGCGCAGCGCGTTGGCTAGCAGGTTTATCAGCGCCTGCGTGATCCGGCGTCGGTCGACGGACACCTTGATCGCTGCGCCGCGCGCGGTATCGATTACGAGGTTGGCCCCCTTTTGGGCGTAGCGGTCGCGCATCTCGTTGTGCACGGCCCAGGCGAGATCCGCTACCGTCACGGTTTCTGGCCGCAGACCCAGGCGGTCCTCCTCAGCAGCTGTGACCTCGTCGATGTCGTCGGCGAGGAGAGTCAACCGCTCTGTTTGCGCGGCTAGCAGGCTGCGGGTGTCGTCGTTCAGCGCGGTGATCCCATCGTGTAGCGCGTCGTGGTGAGCGACCAGGGTTGCTATCGGGGTGCGTAACTCGTGCGCCAAATCGGCGAGCATGCGCCGCCGGGTGTCTTCGATATCTTCCAGCCGGGCCGTCATCGTGTTGAACGCGGCGGCTAGCTCATCCAGCTCTGTGCCGGAAGACAACTCTGGGATGCGCGTTGCGTAGTGGCCGTGGGCAATCTCGCGGGCTCCGACGGTGACCAGGTCCAGGGGGCGGCGCAGTCGGCGCATAGAAAACGAGATCACGGCGAAAGCCGCGGTAAGCGCCACCACCAGACCTACGCCAACCGAGATCAGGGATGCGTCGCGGTAGGCGAGTTCGATGTGACGCAACTGTGTTGGCCCATGCGATAGGCCAGCGCGTAGCAAATGCTCGTGAAATACCGGCGGCCCCACCATTGCGGCAACCGCCCCGGCGGTGATGACCCCGGCCAGCAACACCAGCACTTGCCCGAGCAGCAGCCGGGTCGCCAACCCGACCCGAGACACCCGCTGCCCTCGGCGGCTCATTTGTCGACCATCCGGTAGCCGACACCGCGCACCGTCGCCACAAAGCGGGCGGCAGCAGCTTCGTCGCCGAGTTTTTTTCGCAGTTGGGCGATATGCACATCGACCAGCCGTTCGTCGCCAACCCAATCGGTGCCCCATACCGCGTCGATCAACTGCCGCCGAGACAGCGCCTGGCCCGAGCGAGTCGCCAGGGCGATGAGAATGTCCCGCTCGGTGGGGGTTAGCGGCACCGGCTGCCCGGCCAGATAGACCTGCCGCGCTGTCGGGTCGACCCGCAGCTCGTCGAACACTCGCACCGGCTCGCCGCCGCCGATTGCGCTAGCCGTCCTCGGCCGGCGCAGCACCGCCTGTACTCGGGCCACCAACTCGCGCATGCTGAACGGTTTGATCAGATAATCGTCAGCCCCGACCGATAAACCGATCAGGGTATCGACCTCGCTCTTTCGGGCGGTGGCCATGATCACATAGCAGTCCGAGAAGGTTCGCAATTGTCGGCATACCTCAACGCCGTCGACACCAGGCAGCCCCAGGTCCAAGATCACCACGTCCGGCACCCAGTCTCGGGCGGCGTGGATCGCCTCCTCGCCGGTAGATACGAGCATCGTGTCGAACCGGGCCCGTGACAGGTAGGCGGCGATCACACCGGCCAGGGCCCGCTCGTCTTCGACTATCAACACTCGGCCAATTGTCGGTCCGTGCTCCGTCATACCTGTCATTGTGACGGCCCCGCCGTGCACGCTGCTCGCCCATCCGGCGTAGCGGATTGATCTTCATCAAACCTTCATCCGCGCTTCGCAGCAGCATCATCTTCGCCGGGCAGCATGGGACCTGAGCCGCAGTCATGCGGTAGACAGGTCATGTGGAGGGCTGAGTCATGATGTGGTGGGGTCACTACGGCTCCGGTTTCGGCTGGACGGGCTGGCTGGCGATGTTCGCTGGCATGCTCGCGTTTTGGGTGATCATCGTGCTGCTGGTTCGGGCTCTGTGGCGCAACGGGCGATCCGACCGAACGGTCGGCACGGCACGGCCAGACCCGTTGACGCTGCTAAAAGAAGGCCTCGCCCGCGGGGATATCAGCCCCGAGCAATACGAACAACGCCGCCGCATCCTCACCGACGGCTACTGACCCGAATGACGACCCCATGACAGAAGACAAGACAGAATTCACCCGTCGCCAGCTGCTATTCGGCGGATTAGGCCTAGCCGCGACAGCCACGCTCGCCGCCTGCTCAACAGGAACGCCAACGACTGTCACCGTCACCAAGACACTGCCACCTACGAGCGGTGTATCGGTCACGCCTACGCGGCAAACGTCAGCCCATGGCGCCGCGACAGCAACATCCACCGCGACCAGTGATCCGGCCAGCCCGGCGACGCCCGTCCGAGTGACCATGATCCCGGCCGACGGTTCCGGCGGTGTCGCACCCGCCCAACCAATCACCATCACCGTGTTCAACGCCGATATCAACGAGATCACCGTCACCGCCGCCGACAGGTCCACCATTGCCGGGACCATCACCGACGATAGGCGCTCCTGGACCGCCACCGAACGCCCGAAATACGGCACAAAATACACCGTGAACGGCACCGCCGCCGCCGCCGACGGCACGAGCGTACCGATCACCGGCACATTCACCACCGCCGCACCGAAAGACACCATGCGGGCCGCCGTCCAGATTCCCAACGGACACACGGTCGGTATCGCCGCCCCTATCGTCATCACGTTCGCCGGCCAAGTGGCTAACCGCGCCGCTGCCGAACAAAACCTCCACGTGGCGACCACCGATGCGACCGGCAAACCCTTCGACATCGAAGGCTCATGGGGATGGATGCAAGACGAAGACATCCAAGGCAACGGCACCAAACAATCGCGCGTGCATTTCCGGCCCAAAGATTTCTGGCCCGGCGGAACCAACGTGCACCTGGAGGCAAACCTATACGGCGTCGACTACGGCGGCGACGCCTGGGGCCGAGAAAACGTCACCCGCGATTTTGCCATCGGGCCGAACCTGCTCGTCAAGGCGGATGTGAACTCCCACCGGCTCCTCGTGGTCCAAGACGACACGGTGATCAAGAACTTCCCCGTCTCCTACGGGGTGCCCGCCACCATCGATGACGGCCGCACCACCGTCTCCGGTGTCCACGTCATCACCGAGAAATTCGACCTCAAGGAGCTGAACAACCCGAAATACGGCTACTACGGATTCAAGGCATTTTGGGCGGTGCGCATGAACAACAACGGCGAATTCATCCACGCCAATCAAGAAGTCGCCGACCAGGGCCTACTCGGCAAAAAGAACGTCTCACACGGCTGCGTCAACATGAGCCTGAAAGACGCCGAAACCTTCTACAACATGGTCTACTACGGCGTACCCGTCGACGTCGAAGACACCAACGTGCCCATGACCCAAGCCGACTACATCTGGGACTGGTCCGTGCCCTACAGCCAATGGAAAACCTTCTCCGCCCTATAGCCCGCCCGCTGCCGTCGGCAGCCCCAACAACCCGTAAAGGCCAACCCGATGCGCACCACACCCCGCCGCACCGCCCGCGCAATCACGGCGCTGGCGATCACTGCCACCATCGCAATCACCGCCGCCTGCACCACCAGTCAGCCGCAACAGGCCTCCACCACCCCAACGGCCGGTGCGGCGTCAACGACCGATACGCAGGCCCTGCTCACCCAATACGGATACGACACCACCGATGCACGGCAACTCATCGATGATCTCGACGCTACCGCCGTTGCGCACCGGCCGACCGGGCTCTTCGCATCAGTGCGACCCGACCAACTATTGCTCAGCACCGATGACGGGAAACAAGCAAGCATGCCGCTACCTGACGATGAGTTCTACCTGTCCATCGCTCCCTACCTGAACGCCACGCATGAATGCCACTTCCACAGCCTGACCACCTGCCGCGGCGAACTGGCAAACACCGCCATGAAAATCACCGTGCGCGATGCTGCCACCGGAAAAACACTCATCGACGGCGCGCACACCACCTACGACAACGGATTCATCGGCATGTGGCTACCCCGCGGCATCACCGCCGCCATCGACATCAACTACGAAGACAAACACGCCAACGCCACCATCGACACCGCCGCCGCAGATTCCCCCACTTGCCTGACCACCATGCGCCTTGCCTAGAACTGTGGTGCCAGGCAGACAGATCGCACCCGCTCAGTAAGCGCAGGGCGCGCCTGATCTAGATCAACGTCTCATCCTCGTGCACGGGATCGAGTACACGGCGGGCTACAGGAAGTGGCGCGCAACAGCAACAAGAAACGTAGCCGGACACCACGCGCACACCACTGCCAACGACACAATCACAACCAGCGCGCCGAATTCTCATGTGCCCCGATTAGACGGCCCATTTCAATCCTGGCGGGCACCAGCAGAAGTCATCGAGCTCGTACTACGCTCTGTAGACTTGATCCGACTCGCAGCCGCTGCGGGCATGGGCGGCTGCCAGGTCAACGCGGCTTCAGTGAGGTGTTGATGAGGTTCATCGCGCTACTGGCTATTGTTGTGCTGACGCTCGCCATGTCATGCTCCGGCGAGCCTTCCGTCGGCGATCGCGGCACGCCTGATCCGAACGCTATCTTGCACGCTGCCACATGGGAGCCGCTACAGGTGTATCCGCTCGGCAGTCTCGCCACGTCCAGTGGCGGCTTCAAGGCGACGATCACGGACCTGCGTGAACTTGAGATAGCCCGGCCGAACCGATTCGACTCCGATCCGATGGTCCGTCACTTGGATCGCTTCGCGCAAGCCACGCTGGTACTGACCAATGGCAGTACGGCGCCATTCGAGTTGGCGGCGGTCGCGTTAGCGGCCGACAGCGCAGAGCGTTTCGCAAACATTCTGTATCCGGAGGAATCGGGATTAGACCCGTGGCCGTCGGGCAGCCTACCGCCCGGCGCGATGGCCGAATTCACGTTCGGGATCGGTGTGCTGGACCCGGAGGATGTGGTTATACAACTGCGGCTGCCGCTGAGCGATGATGAGGATTTTCAGGCGATCTTCGCTAGTAGCAAGGCGTTCGACCGCGACGCTAAGCCGGGGCCAGGCACCGCTGGTGTGGGAAACACGGCGCGGTTCGGCCAGTATCTGACATGGGACAACGGCATATCGGTCGCAGTCAGTAAGGCAAGGCCGTTCATTCCGGGTGGCGTCGCGTTCGTGTTTGACAACAAAGAGGCGGCCTACTACGTAATGTTCACCGTGCGAGTCGTTAACGGTAGCGCGGGAGGATTCGACGCCCTCAACATCGATGTGCACGCTTTCCAGGACGGGCGCGAATTGGACGGTTTCGTGGACCTAGACAACGGTCTCGGGATCGGACCGGAAGTATGGCTGATGCAAGACGGTGGCGCGGGCCAGTTAGAGTTCGGCTACGGGGTCACCCGCTTGGACGGGGTCACCCTTCAAGTGCGACCCACCCACGACGATGACCCAGGATATTTCGCGGATTGATCGCGTCCTCTCGCGCGATGCGCCAGACGAGCCACGAGTTGTCAACGGGCCTGCTTTCCCGGCGGCACTGCGGCATTAGCGATTCGATTCCAGAGTTCTGTTCAGCGGCTGAAACACATCCGCTCGACCTCAGTCCGCGCGGACGCCTATGCGTCGTCGCCTGCTCGGTCGAGTAGGTCATCAGGTAGCCTGCCCGCCAGCAGTGGTCATTGGGCAGCGCGTGACGGTCCGGCCACGGCTGGCCCAGCACCACCCGGTATAGCCGGGCGAGATCATCCAGCACCAGCCTGTCGCGTCAGGTGCCCGACTCACTGATCGCTGGGGCGGAGTGATGCGATCCTCGACGGTCTGGTCTCTGCGTCTCCCTCGCCGCCTGGGGTGTCGTTCTGGGCCTGCTGGGCGCTGAATGGCGCGCTCTTTGCGTGATGGAGACGGCCACGTTCCGATGTGGCGCGGTCGCATCCCGCCTATCGGTCCTTCCTGATGTTGGCGGACTGGTTCACGCGCGCGGGTTGAAGGTGGAGGCTGCTGCGAGTCGTGCGAAGAGTTCGCGTTCATCGTCGCTCAGCGCGGGTGGTGTGACGATGCGGACGACGGCGTAGAGGTCTCCGGGTTTGCCGTGTGGCTTGGGCAGGCCGCGGCCGGTTAGTCGTAGCCGTTGTCCGCTGGATGTGCCCGGCGGAACCTGGAGTGGTTCTGTGCCGTGTGGTGTTTCGATGGTCATGGTTGCCCCGAGTGCGGCTTCCCAGGGTGTGACGGGCAGGTCAACCTCGATGTCACGTTCGTCGAGCCGATATCGGGGGTGGGGGGTGATCCGGACGATCAGATCGATATCACTGGCTCCGGCGGGGTAGGCGTCGAGTCGGATTCGGTGTCCATCGATAGCACCAGCAGGAATATTGATGTTGATGCTGTGCTTCTTGTCGCCGCTGGTGATCGTGATGGTTCTGTGGGTTCCCCGGCAGGCCTCTTCGACGGAGATGGGCACGTCTACCTCTTCGGCACGTCGCCGATGCGACTGTTCGTCGTCGGCGTGGCGTGCGAAACGGTCGGCGAGCACGTCATCGATGTCGAAGGCACCGCTGTTTCTGGCGTCGAAGGGTGAGCTGCCAATCCAGGTGCGATGCAGGTAGTCGCCGGGCTGCGTCGAAAACCACGGGAACACAGGTACTGCCGTTGTTTGCGCGCGTGCCCGGGTTGCGGGGGCGGTCTCGCGGTCGTATTGGCGTCGGCGGGCCGGGTCGGCAAGCACCCGGTAGGCCTCGGTGATTTGTTTGAAGGTGCGCTCGGCATCCGGGTCGTGGCTGACGTCTGGGTGGTAGCGGTGCGCCAGGCGGCGGTAGGCGCGTTGGATTTCTTGGATCGTCGCGTCGCGCGGCACACCAAGGATCGCGTAGTAGTCGCGCTGTGCATCCACGGTCCTTCACCTCCTTGCCGATGCACGTCGGGCGACCTGTTGCGCCTCGCATTCGCTAGTGACAGCCGCCGGTGCGACGCCCGTAGGTGTCGCACCGGCTAGCTGCGACTGGTGGCGTCACATCCGTGCAGGGTGGGAGGGAGCGGTGTCGAGGATTTGCTGTGCCCGTAGCACCTGGTCGGACGGTGCCATGACGTCGTAGCGGGCTGCCACCAGGCGGCTAGTGGACGCGAAGTCGCGGGTGCCGCGCCAGATCAGCTGGCTGACGGCGCCGAGGATCGCCCCGAAGATCGCACCCCAGAACACTCCCCAGAGCACCGCGCCGAGGATGTACGGGGTCGCTAGCGAGATGATCAGGCCGATCAGCAGCCCGATCCAGACGCCGCTCGCGGCTCCGGCGAGCGCGGCGCGACCGGTCGTCATACGTCCGGTAACGGTTTCGACCATGCGCATGTCGGCGCCGACGATCGTGACACCTTCGACCGGGTAGTCGCTGGTGGTGAGGTCTTGGACTGCTTGTTGCGCTTGACTGTAGGTCGGGAAGCTGGCCACAACATCGCGGCCAGCGACATCGGTGCGAGTGGTTTCCATGACTTCTCCTTCCATTAGTTCACCGTCATGCCTGCGTACGCCGAGCAGACGCGCGGGACGGCTGCGAATGAGCGCCATCGGGTGGGATGGCGTCGTCACGCGTCAGGCTCGATCAGAGGGTCATCGCCGGTTTCGCTCTCGGGGTAGTCGTCGTATCCGTCGTCCGGGATCGGCACCGGCAGCGCCTGGTCGATAGCGTCCGATTCGTCGGCATCGGTCGGCAGTTCCGGCGGCACGTCCGCGTCGGGCTCGGGCGCGATCTCGATCATCTGGTCGATCAGGTCGGCCTCTGCCGCTTCACGAAACGTCGATGCCAGGCGAATGCCGTCTGTACCTGTCATGTGGGGCCACCTCCCTCGTCGCTGAACGGCTGGCCGCCGTCGCGGCGCAGCCGCGCATTGTCGTCTTGCAGGTCGAGCACCATGCGCACACCGGCGAGGTTGAGGCCGGCGTCGATGAGTTCGCTGATGCGGCGCAGCCGGTCAAGGTCGTCGGCGCTGTAGCGGCGGGTACCGCCCGCGGTGCGATCCGGTTCGACCAGCCCGCGCGACTCGTATTGCCGCAGTGTCTGTGCGCCTATACCGGTGAGTTCCGCAGCGACCGATATCCCATACACGCCGCGCGAACTATCCGGCACTGACCCTCCGGCTCCTGGCATCATGTCCAACCCCATCAACCCACTTCCTTCCTCCGGTGCTTGCACTTACATGCTAGCTGATGTATAACGAACCTACATCGCCCGATGCAGATTAGTGGGTATGCAGCGGCGATGGGAAGTTGACCGAACTTGAGATGGAGGTAGGCAAAATGGCCCTGTTGATGCGTACCGATCCGTTCCGCGAGTTGGATCGGCTCACCCAACAACTGTTCGGGTCCACCGGCACCGCGGCGCGACCTTCGGTGATGCCGATGGACGCCTGGCGCGACGGCGACAACTTCCGCGTGGAGTTCGACCTACCGGGAATCGATCCAGACTCGATCGACCTGGACGTCGAACGCAACGTCGTAACGGTCCGTGCCGAGCGTCCGCTGCGAGACGACAATCTGGAAATGATCTCCGCCGAACGGCCTCGCGGCGTGTTCTCCCGCCAGCTGGTTCTCGGCGACAACCTGGACACCGACAAGATCACCGCCGACTATCACGGCGGAGTGCTCTCGCTCACGATCCCGGTCGCGGAACAGGCCAAGCCGCGGAAGATCAGCATCACCACCAGCGGTGAGAACCGGCAGGCCATCAACGCCTGAGCGTTCATGGAGGTGACCATGCCAACGATCACAGCGGTCAACGGCGCTCTGTGTTGCCCGCCGACCGAGCCGTTGACTGTCACCGACGAGTCGGTGGTGGATGCCGAGTTCGCCGCCATCATCGCCGCCGAATGGCCGTCGCCGGTCCGCATGCCGCCGACGTGCGTGCTTACCTGTACGCCCGCACGCCGTGGGCGGTACCGACCGGCAGAGGTCAAGACGCGGCAACCGCGGCTTCGACCGCATGGCATCGAACCCGGGGCACGGCAGCGTTCACCCCCGCCGACTCGACACCACCGCTAATTCCCACTGAGCACGACAAGTGAGGTGATGCCATCGACAGCAACGAACTAGCCAACGAGGACGGCCTGCCGCGCCCGCACACATTATCCCCGAAGCGGCATGACACAAGGTGCAGCCGCGCGCGCCCGAAGGCGCACTAGTACATTTCGCGGGCCGGGCAGGCCGCCCTTCCCTGTCGCCGCTACGCATCTCATGACGTGATCGGAACCGCCCCTCCGCGCCCGCCAGATCGCCCATTCGCAATCGCGACCGGCGCACGCCGCCTACAGCGAGCCGCGGTAGCAAAGACGCCAATCAACCATCAACCAGCCTCGGACAGCACCGGTGTTTCCCCAACCGCCGCCGTACGTTCGCCAGCGCGGCGCTGACTCGCGAAGCCGGACCCGTTCCATAGGTCGCGTGTTACATGGGTTGAAAGACCAGCTTCAATTGTGATGTCTCGTGGGCCGGTTGCCCGCACCATGCGGTATTGCACCTGAGATCGCCCGTAGGTGGCGCCCGTCTTGCCCGCCTCGCCCGCACGGACCTCGTCATCTGCGATAACGCGGGCAGTCGCGGCGGGCCTCATTTATCATGTCGCCTGTGACGACGGGCGTGATGCCCGGGAGTAAGTGCGTCGCCCGCACTGCTGCCCGTCGATTCATGCTCCGTTTGTGCTGGTAGTCGTGTCGGTGCGGGCAAGGCGGGTGTGCCGGGCGTTGTAATCGCGGCCTCTCGCTGTGCTGGTGCGACGGACCAGCGCACTGACTTGTTGCCGCCTCCCCGGCCCAGATCGTCGACTTGCCATCCGGCGCGGCGCATCGCGGGTGCGGTGCGTTTGAGTAGCGCGGTCAATGCGCGGGCGTTGGCTGGCCAGCCTTTCGGTAGCCGGTCCGGCGTAGGCACTGTCGCCAGTAATTCGGCGGCAGTTCCCGTCATCGGCCCAGTCAATGCATCGGCCAGAGCCGCTAGGAACGGGTCAGCGGCTACGGCTTCGCTGGCGACGGACGCGGCGCGGTCGGCATAGCGTGCTAGCCCGCCAGTGCCCAGTAGCTCATCTACGGCGGCCTGTATGACGGCGTAGTCGGCCATTCGTGGCATTGAGTCCAGACGGACAGATGGCAAGACGCCTGCCACGCCCGTTGCTAAGTCCAGCAATGCCCCCAGAATGCGTGGGTGAGCCTTCTTCCATTGCTCCGTGAGTTCTGATTCACGGCGGCGTTGATCGTCGGGTATTCGGTCCAGGTCACACAGCAGCGTACGGTCTGCGAGATCGTCGCGCAGCGTCCCTAGATCGATACCGGTCAGTATCAGGCAGCGCCGGAAGGCGAACACGGCGAGTTCGCCATCGGTGTAGAGGCGACGGCGCACGTCACCATCGCCGGTCACGGCGCGGCAGAGCGTATCACTTAGCCAATCGGCTAGCCCTGAGAGGTTATCTAGGGCAACCACCCAGGAACCGGAAGCGGCCGTGATCCAACTGTCCGCGTCGCGCGGCGCTTTACGCACCGGCACCGGGGACGGATCAATTAATCCGCCGATGATGCGCGCAGCGGTGGTCTTACCGGTACCTTGCTCACCGGTCAGTGCCAGCGCCGGGTGCGGAATCCCCGGATACAATGCTCCGATCAGGTAGGCGACGATTAGCGGGCGGTCTGCCTCGGTGACATTGAGCAAGTCCCATACTTCGGCGATATCACCACCGGCCACCGGTTCGGGCAGCGGCCCGGTTAGTGCAGTGCGTCGAAACAGTACCGGCGGATCATCGACTATCTGCCAGCCGGTCGCGTCGATGCGCACGGCTCGGCCGGTCGCGTCGCCTAGGTCCAGATACAGACTGCTGTCATGATCGGCCACCCGAAGTGCTAGCGGCACCGGATCGGAATCGGCGGCCTCCCCTTCGAGGGTCAGCAGCGCATCAGCAAGCGCCTGTTGCGGCGCAACCTTGCCGGTGACTTGCCGGTATTCGCGGGCAAGCTCGGCGCGCAGACCGGTCTTACCGGCGCGCAGCAGCCGGACGATACGCGCCCCACTGGTCGGCACCCCGAACGGTTCGCCATCCGTTGATATACCTAGCTGGTACTTCGACTGCGCAAGCTGCACGAGCAGCGTCGCCGCGCTAGGCCCCTTTGATCCTGATACGCCAGTGCCAGCGCCCGTGGCGGGAGGCACTGCCTTTGGATGCGACGTGCCGTACCGCAGACCGGACCTAATGGTGGCCATAACGGCCTTTTCGCCGTCGTCATCGACTAGGCCGTTACCTCTGCATGCGTTCAGCAAGGCATTGATTACTTCGTCCTGGTCGAGCCCGGCACCGGCTACGTAGCCGCCCAGTTTCACTGCTGCGACGTTCAGCGCGTTATTGCGCCCGCCATGCGGAAGGGTTGCCAGCGCGACTGTTTCATCACGAAGCGCAGCATCCAGATATCTACGTTGCCTCGCATCCGGCGGCGTGCCATCCCACGGCAGCGCATCCGGCATGGTGTCCTTCGGGCGCACGCGATTTTCAGCGACCCACGCGGCCAATGGCTCAGCGCTGTCGGCATCCCCGCCATCAGCCAACGCAGCGAGCTTGTTAACCACGATGCTGTAGCCACGCCCGTTGTAATTAGCGCGTAGCGTGCCGGGAAGATACGCGCAGCGGCCGTGCGACAGTATCTCCACACCAGGCCAACCCACCAGCCCATCCCGGTCGTCGGTAGCGTAGACGTTCGGCAAGTCAGGGTGCCCGGCAACGTAGAAGTGAGCGCCGCCCGATGGCGTGCGTGTCTCAGCATAGATTCGTACGTCTATTTCGGCGAGTAACCGGCGCACCGCTTCCACGTCAGCACCGTTTTTCGTGTCCACGTCAATAACGGCAACGTCGTCGCCCAAAACGGCACACAGCGCCCAGCCAGGACGCCAAGCAGCTAGCCGATCAGCGTTGGCCTCAACAGGTAGATGCTGCCAACCAGACGGTCGCTTGTAGTCATCTCCATCTGGCCCAGCCACGAAGATCGGTACGCCCAGTCGGTTCAGATCTTCGATGAACCGAGCTACCTCGGTATCCTGAATATGACCGGTGGCTATCTGGTCGTCTCGCCTGCCCGTGGTGTTATACGCACTACGGGCGGCGGCATTTTTGGTGCTCGTCACGATCCCTCCCGCGTGGTCTGGGTGTCCATAACGGTCGGTATTTCGGTGAATGCGGCAAGTAACTCGTCGGGGTCAATGCGCACGGCGCGTCCGCCTGGCGTGCGCCACGCTCGGACGGCTCCGTTCGCGATCCAGTTGCGGATCGTGCGCGCGCTGACGCCGACGAGGCTCGCGGCTTCTTGCTGGGAGACGAGACGTGCGGGCTTCTTGCGATCTGTCTTCATGCGGGATCACCCGCAACCGCATCAAGGTCGGCTCTTATCGGGATGATCCGAGCGCGCGGGCCGAAGGCTCCGTATCGGCCCTGGTCAATGACCCGGCGGACTTCATCAATATCGACCAGGTGGCCGCGGCGCCCGGCAGGTCGGTAAGCCGTCAGCTGTCCGCGACGGATGTGGTTTCTGATGGTTTGGGATGTCACTGACCGGTCATCAGCGGCATACCCGATTGTTACAAGATTCAAGGAGGGCTCCGTGTAAACGAGTAGCGCTCGGCGCTACGGCTTACACGCTCGCGGCCGAGTGTTCCGATCGGGTATTCCGATGCTCTCGGGGCTGCCTCCACCTGAGAGGCCCGCTCTCGGGGCTGCCTCTACCTGAGAGGCTCGCTTCCTTCTCCCTCGTGGGGGGCGGGGCTGACCGCGTTCCGTCAGCGCCTCCTTTTATGATGTTTCGATGTTATCTCATTGGGTTTGACATTTCAACCGAAACGTGCTGTGGCACAACAAGTGTCACGCTTTATCCGCCAGGGCAGACAGCCGGGCGGCGATCTGTGCGTCGCGCTCGCCAGTCGCGTGTTGGTACTTCATCGCTGCCTGGGGTGACGAGTGCCCGGCGCGGGCCATCAACTCGGCAAGTGTTGCGCCGGTTTGCGCGGCGGCAGTCAGCGACGTGTGGCGCAGGTCGTGCCAGCGCAGATCGGGCCGACCGGCCTTGATTCGCGCACGGTAGAACACGCGCGACAGCGCGCTCGGTGCCATGTGAGAGGTGCCGTCCGCCGCCGGGAACACCAGGCCGTCGCGCCCATTGATGTTGGAGCGCAGCCACTCTCGCAGCGCAGGCAGGATGTGGGGCGGTACGTGGACGTCTCGGATACCAGCAGCGGACTTCGGCGGGCCGATTACGCAGAACGGGCGGCAATCGCACGCGGTCGAACCGGCCGGAAGTGCGTCACGATCAACCTCCGCCCGGGTTACCGCGCGGCGCACCCGGATGACGCCGTTAGTGGCGTCGATATCCGGGCGGCGAAGTTCCGTCAGTTCACCGAACCGTAGCGCAGTCCACGCCGCTACGAGCACCATCACGCGGTATTTCTCCGACGGCATGGCAGACGCGAGTGCCGCTACTTCGGTCGGGGTAGCGGGCCGTACCTGCCGGGCCGTGTGTGAACGGCCCGCGCCGCGAATACGCGCCGGGTTCGCCACGATCAGGTCGTCAGCGACGGCCGACGCCAAGATCGACTTGAACAGGCTGTAGGCGCGCGCCCGAAGCGTCTCCTTCTTCACCGGTAGCGACTCGTACCAGGCGTCCACGTCATGCCGCCCTATCGCCGTGAGCCGCTCGTCGCCGAACGTCGGCAAGATATGCCGGTCAAGCAGCGCCCGGTACTCAGCGAACGTACGGGGCGAGAGTTTGCGGCCGCGTACGCGACGGCGCGATAGCCAGGTGTCCGCATAGTCGCCCAGCGTGGGCACCTTCGGCGCTGCCGCCAACTCCTCGGGCGACTTCCACGCCCCGGTGGACACCGCTACGCTGGCTTCGGAAAGCCAAGCCTCTGCGTCGCGTCTCGTTTGGAACGTGATCGGCGCGTTTCGACGCTTACCGTCCGGAGCGACAAAGCGTGCCTGCCACCGACCCGATGGCAACTTGCGCACACCACCGCGATTCGGAGCCGTCCTACGAGCCATCGTCACCTCTCCTGTCGTGCCCACTACGTGCCCAACAATGGGCACGTGCCCACGGCGTGCCCACGATCATGCTACCTGGTTTCCAGTCAATGCGGCTCATTGCCAAGCACTATTCATGCAGGTCAAACGGTATATAACCGCATTGCTGCTGATCGGAAACAACGCGTGTTAGGTGTAAGCGTAACACTTTCGATCCCAGTATCGCCCACGCCATGATGCTCCCGGTG
>CAZIIX010000032.1:0-5086 GCA_964539345.1 uncultured Actinomycetes bacterium
CCGCACGTGTCTTGATGCCCGCCGGGCCGGGCGGTGGGGCGATGCGAGCCTCGCTGCCGTCCCGCAAATGCGGTATCGTATCTGTATGACAAACGCGATGACAGTGCGGTTGGATGAGGAAACGGCCCGGCAACTCAGCGAACTGGCCGAAGGCCACCGCAGCCGATCTGCGGCGGTCCAATACGCTATCCGCTGCGCCTGGCGGCAGCTACAGGCGGACCGGCTGGCCGACGGCTACGCGGCGGCGGTGGCTGACAACCCGCACTACCCATACGAGTCTGCGGACGAGCGGGCAACACTGCGCGCCCGGCGAAGGACCCGTGACAGCCGCGACGTGCTCGCGTGAACCCGCAACGCGGCCAGGTTTTCCGCTGCGACATTGGATATGGCCCCAAGCCGTGGCTAGTGGTGTCCAACAATGCCCGCAACCGTCTGCTCGCCGAAGTCGTTGCTATCAGGCTCACCACGACGGTCCGGGATCTGCCCACCTGGGTCAAACTGTCGCCTGCCGACCCGCTGACTGGCTACGCCAACGCAGACTGCATCGAGCAGCTGGGCAAGGACGAACTCGGCGACTATCTCGGCGCACTCAGCCGCGAGTCGATGGTACGGGTCAACGAGGCCCTGGCGGTGGCCCTGGCGCTCTGATCACCGCGCAGCAGGCCTGAGCGCCGCCGGAACAAGCGGCACCGGCCCTAGACCAGCGAGGCGCGCCAGGCGGAATGCAGTCCCGCGAACGTGCCCTCGGAGGCCATCAGCTCCGCCGGGCTGCCGTCCTCGATCACCCGCCCGTGCGACATCACCAGCACCCGCTCGGCGATCGCCACCGTCGAGAGCCGGTGCGCGATGATGATCGCGGTCCGTCCGTGCAGCACCCGGCGCAGTGCCCGCTGCACGGCGCGTTCGGACGGGATGTCCAGCGAGGCGGTGGCCTCGTCCAGGATGAGCACGGCAGGATCGGCCAGGAACGCGCGCGCGAACGCCACCAGCTGGCGCTGCCCGGCCGAGAGCCGCCCGCCGCGTTTGCGCACGTCCGTGTCGAACCCGTCCGGCAGCGCCCGGATGAACTCGCCCGCGCCCAGGGCGTCCGCGGCGGCCTCGATCTCGGCCCGATCGGCCGACGGGCGTCCCAGCGCGATGTTGTCGGCCACCGATCCGGAGAACAGGAACGACTCCTGGGTGACCATGACGACGCCGCGGCGCAGGTCCGTCATGCCCAGCCGGGAGACGTCCACCCCGTCCAGCGTCACGGTGCCCACGGTGGGGTCGTAGAAGCGCGCGACCAGCTTGGCGAGCGTCGACTTGCCCGCGCCGGTCGTCCCGACCAGGGCGACGGTCTGGCCCGCCGGGATGGTCAGGTCCAGATGGGACAGGACCGGGACCTCCGGTGTGTAGGAGAACTGCACCCCGTGGAACTCGACCGTGCCGTCGACGTCGCCCATCGGTGCCGGCGCGGTCGGTTCCGGCACGCTCGGCTCCTCCTCGAGCAACCCGGAGATCTTCTCCAGTGCCGCCGAGGCCGCCTGGAACCCGTTGTAGAACATGGCCAGTTCCTCCAGCGGGTCGTACATGCGCCGCATGTACAGCAGGAAGGACGCCAGTGTCCCGACCAGCACCCCGCCGTCGATCACCCGGGCGGCGCCGACCACCATCACGACGGTCAGCGCGAGGTTCCCGATGAGCTGGATGGACGGCGAGTACTTGGCGATGGCCACATAGCCGTCGCCGTTGGCGCGGGCGTAGTCGTCGTTCATCCGCCCGAAGATCGCCGCGTTGCGTGGTTCGCGACGGAACGCGAGCACGGCGCGCAGACCGTTCATCGTCTCGGTGAACTGCACGATCACGGACGCGACGACCCGACGTGTCCGGCGGTAGATCACCCGGGAGACCCGTTGGAACCACAGCGTTCTCCACGCGATCGGGATGTAGGACAGCAGCGCGATGAAGCCCAGCACCGGGTCCAGCACCACCAGCGTGACGCTGATGATCACGACCGACAGGATCCCGGAGATCAGCCCGTCGAGCCCCTCCTCGGCGAGGTCCTCCAGGTTGTCCAGGTCGCTGGTCATCCGGGAGATGACCCGGCCGGACGTGTAGTCCTCGTGGAACGACACGCTCAGGTCCTGTGCGTGGTCGAACACCCGGCCGCGCACGTCCAGCAGCATGGCCTGCGCGATGGTCGCGGTCAGGCGCACGAACATCGCCCGGGTGAGCGCGTTGACCATGCCCGCCGCCAGGTACCCGGTCACCGCGATGGTCAACGGCCAGCCGTCGCCGCGGGCCAGACCCGTGATGCCGGAGTCGATCCCGTAGCCGACCATCAGCGGTCCGAGCATGAACGAGGCCTGTTCGAACACGGTCAGCAGGCCGAGCCGGATCAGCCGTCGGCGGTGCGGGCGCAGCAGCGATGCCAACAGCCGGCGGGACCGGCGCGCCAGCCGGGCGCCGGCCATCGTCGAGACCTCGTCGACATCCTCGGCGGCGACGCCGCGCCACTCGAGATCCGGATCCGCCTCAGTGGTTGTCTCAGTGGCGGCCTCGGTGTCCGTCTCGGTGTCCGTCTCGGTGTCCGTCTCGGTGACCGTCTCGGGCCCGGCAGCGGGCTCGCCGGCTGCGGTCGACGGAGTACGGCCGGCGCCCGCCGACCCGTTCACCCCGCCCGCGCCGTTCGTCCCCGCCGACCCATTCACCTCGGCCGACCGGCCACCCTCGCCCGCGCCGGTGTCCTGCGTCGAACCGTTGACGTCGGCCGACCCGTGGGCCTCCGGCATGACGACGCCGTCGCCCGCCGCCCCGCCGCCGCGGTGGTCGCGATCATCGGCACTGGAGAGCAGATCGGCGTACGCCGGGACGGTGGCCATCAGCTCGCTGTGCGTGCCGAGGGCGGCGATCCGGCCGTCGACGAGCAGCGCGACCCGATCGGCCAGCAGCACGGTCGAGGCACGGTGCGCCACGATCAGCGCCGTCGTGTCGGCCAGCACCGAGCGCAGCGCCCGTTCGACGGCAGCCTCGGTGTGGATGTCGAGCGCGGACAACGGATCGTCCAGCACCAGGATCTCCGGCTGGCCGACCACCGCGCGGGCCAGGGCCAGCCGCTGGCGCTGACCTCCGGACAGCGACAGGCCCTGCTCGCCGATGCGGGTGTCCAGCCCCCAGGGCAGGTCGTAGACGAACTCGGCCTGCGCCACGCGGATCGCCCGGTCGACGGCACGTCCGATGTCGACCTCGCGGGCGTCGGCCGCGACGGACAGCCCCATCAGGATGTTCTCCCGCACCGACGCCGACAGCAGCGTCGGCTCCTCGAAGGCCACCGAGACGCGGCTGCGCAGGTCGCGCAGATCCAGCGAGCGGATGTCCACGCCGTTGAGCAGCACCGCGCCCCCGGTGACGTCGTGCAGCCGGTTGACCAACATCGTCATGGCCGACTTGCCCGACCCGGTGGCGCCGACCAGCGCCACCGTCTGGCCCGGGGCGAGATCCAGGTCGACGCCGCGCAGGACCTCCTGGCCGTCGGCCTCCGCGTCCGGGAACGCGAAACGCACGTCGGAGAACGTCAGGCGGCCCTGCCGCGGACCGGCCTGCACCGGGTCCGCGGGGGAGAGCAGCGTCTCCGGCGCGTCCATCACCTCGTAGAACCGCTCCGTGGCGGCGGCGGTCTCGTTGGCCAATGCCAGCAGCCAGCCGATGGATTCCACCGGCCAGCGCAGTGTCATGGCCACCCCGAAGAACGACACCAACAGCCCGGCGGTCATCGACCCCGCCACGACCTCGCGGATGCCCAGCAGCAGCGTCACGCCCACGGCGATCTCCGGCAGCGCCACGATCGCCGCCCAGAGCACGGACAGCACCCGCGCCTTGGCCATCTGCATGTCGTGCAGATCGCGGGCCTGCGCCAGGAAGCGGCGCGACATGTGCGGGCCGCGCCCGAACGCCTTGAGGATGCGGATGCCCAGCACCGATTCCTCGACGGTGGTCGCGAGATCGCCGCTCTGGTCCTGGGCGCGGCGGGACAGTACCCGGTATCGGGTCTCGAACGGGAACGAGATCGCCACCAGCGGGATCGCCAATGCCGCGATGATCAGGCCGAGCCGCCAGTCGAGGATGATCAGGATGATGCTGCCGATGACGAACGTCGTCACATTGACGATGATGAAAACGCCTGCGAAGGACAGGAATCGGCGGATCATCCCCAAATCGGAGATCGCGCGGGACAGCAGCTGGCCCGCCGACCACTGGTCGTGGAACGACACCGGCAGTCGCTGCAGCTTGGCGTACAGATCGGCGCGCAGATGGGCCTCGACGCGCATCGCCGGCCGCGCGATGATGATGCGCCGGACGAAGAACAGCCCGGCCTCGCCGACACCGAGCGCGAGCAGGCCGATGCCGGGCCAGATCAGTCCGCGCACGTCGCCGTCGGCGATCGGCCCGTCGATGATGGCGCCGATCACCAGCGGGAAGACCAGTGCGCAGGCCGTGGCCATCGCCGCGGTGATCGCGGACAGCGCCATCGGGCGCAGTGCCGGTCGGGCGTAGGGGATCAAACGACCCAGTGAGCGCAACGTGGACAGGGACTTCACCGACGATTCCGCTGCGGTGCGGTCGGATGTGCTCATCGCAGAGCACCTTGCCAAGACACGAGATTGCCCCCGTCATCGAACATACGCGATAGGAAATGCGGCCGCGGCCGCTCGGAAAGGGTACGCGGGCCCGGTGTGACAAGCGACCGAATTTCCGCCGCGGTGGCGGCCGAGCGGCACGGCGGTGCAGATGGGTACGGCGAATGCTCGGGCCGCTGGACCGGCCCTACGTCACCAAGGCGGCCGCGGCTCGGGCCGGCTCAGTTGCCGGTGGACCGGGTGCCCAGCAGGACATCCTCCCAGGAGGGCATCGGCGGGCGGTGGCCGCGGCGCGAGCCGCGGGAGGTGGGGCCGGTCGCCGACCGCGCCGAGCCGGATCCGGAGCGGCGACCGTCGGTGCCGGTGTCGGCCTGACGCTGGGCGTCCTGGTCGGGTCGCGGGTGCGCGCCGGCGCGGTCGTCGGTCACGGTGTCCTCGACGGCCGCGGCCTGCTCCTCGTCCGGAGTGGG
>CAZIIX010000032.1:5186-16205 GCA_964539345.1 uncultured Actinomycetes bacterium
TCGGTGGGTCCAGATTCGGTGGGCCCGGACGCGCGCTCGTCCGGCGGTGTCGCGGTGCCGCCGATGGTGCGCAGTTGCCGCGGGCCGGGCTCGACCAGGTCGGCTGCCTCCTCGTTGCGGGCGGTGATGACGCCGCCGTCGGCGTTCGCCCGGTAGCTCCAGTCGGCGCGGTTCTCCGACCGGCCGGCACGCCAGGTCGCGGTGACCGTCCAGCCGCGCTCGTCGCGGAACGCGTCCCACTGCAGGTCCTGCAGCTGGCCGCGGTCGGCCAGGGTGGCGGTGACGATCTCCTCGAGGGTGTGCTCCGACTGTTCCGCTGCGGCCGAGCCGAGCGCGGCTCCGTGCATCGGGCGGACGGCCTTGGCCCGGTCGGCGACGGTGGCGCGCTCCATCAGCACCGGGTAGGCGTAGCGCTCGACGCGGTCGGCCGGGCACCCGGCCGCGGCCGCCACCTGCTCGACGGTGGCGCCGGCGCGGATGCGGCTTTGGATCTCCCGTGGGCGGAGCTGCGATTCCATCTCTATCTCCAGCTGTCCGAGTCTGCTCAGGTCGCCGCGGACCGCCGCGCGGAGACGCTCGTCCAGCGGGAGGGTGAAAGTCTCCGGGGTGCGGCCGTCGTGATCGAGATCCTCACAGACCAGGTGTGCGCCGTCCTCGGCGACCCCGAGCACACGCAATGCTCGCATCGTGCTCCCCTCCCCGTCGGCGGACGTGCGCGCAGCTGGCGCAGTGCCGTTCACGCTACTGGCTACCCGCAAGGTCTGGTAACAGGCGCGCCGGGCCCGCGGCAGCATTGTGGCTAGCGGTCCTGCTCGAACCCGTAGACGCGGGCGGCCGTGTTCGCCTGCACGTCGGCGAGCTCACTCGGGGTCAGATCCCTGAACGCTCCCACCGTGGCGCGAACGACGTCGGCGTAGCGGAGCCCGTACACGTTCAGCGCGGGCCAATCGCTGCCGATCATGATCCGTTCCGGCCCGAACAGTTCCACCGCGGTGGCGACGTAGGGCTCCCACGCGGTGCTGTCGATGCCCGCCCCGGTCATCCGGTACAGGCCGCCGACCTTGACGCACACCGACGGATGTGCGGCCGCCGCGGCGAGATGGTCCGTCCACGGCTGCATCCGCCGGGACTCGATCTGCGGCCAGCCGAGTAGGTCGATGACGATCCGCAGCTCCGGGTGCTGTTCGGCCAGCGCCGGGACGTGCGAGAGCACCACCGGGGGCCAGGGCAGCACGTCGAGCGCGAGACCGGCCTCGGCGATCATCTGCAGGCTCTCGGCGGCCAGTGTGGTGTGCAGCAGCTCCGGATCCTCGCCGTCCCGGAGTCGGTGGCGCACCCCGGCGAGTGCGGGCTCGTGGGCGAAGCGGCGCAGCGCGCTGTCGGTCTCGGCCGGTTCGGCCAGCGGCAGCCAGCCGACCACCTTGGTGGGGCGGGGCGATGACGCCGCCTCGGTGAGCAACTCGGTGGTGTGCCGCAGCGTGTTCGTCGCCTGCACCAGGACCACCGCGGCGACGTTCGCCTCGGTCATGTCCGCGTCGACCTCGGACAGGGACACGGTGCGTTCGCGGTGCATGACGCTGTCCGGCACCCAATTCTGCTCGGCGCCGACGGACCGGCGCGGGTCGCTGACCTTGTCCCACACGTAGACGTGCGTGTCGATGATCATCCTGAAACCTCCGGCCGAGGTTGCCACGATGCCCGCGCCGCGGCGGGACGGATCTCCGTGCGCGGCCGGGGCACCGTTCCCGGGGCGGTCGACGCGGGGGGACGGGCGGGGAGCAACGGCGCGGCCCCGACGGTGACGGAGGTCGGATGCGGGGGGAAAGCCAAGGGTTGCTCGCTCGGAGGTGGCCGGGGTCTGGCCGTCGATCTGTTGACGTAGTGGTACCACGATCGGACAGTTTGTAATAATGATCGTCACGTTATCACGGTGGTTTTCGCCCCCGGTCCGTGCTGAGAATCGGCCGGGCGGCAGCTCGTCAGAGGCGCTCGACGATGTGGTCGATGCAGGCCGTCAGGGCGGCCACGTCGGACGGCTCGACGGCGGGGAACATGCCGATGCGCAACTGGTTCCGGCCGAGCTTGCGGTAGGACTCGGTGTCGACGATGCCGTTGGCACGCAGCGCCTGAGCGATGTCGTCGGCCCGGATCGGCTCGGCGATGTCGATCGTTCCCACCACCGGTGACCGCAGGTCTGGGCGGGCGACGAACGGCATTGCGAAGTCCGACGCGGCGGCCCAGTCGTACAGCGTGCTCGAGGACTCGGCGGTACGCGCGGCCGCCCAGGCGAGCCCGCCGCTATCGAGCAGCCAGTCGATCTGCTCGGCGAGCAGGAACAGAGTGGCGACCGCCGGCGTGTTCAGCGTCTGGTCCTTGCGGGAGTTGTCCACGGCGCTGGCCAGGGACAGGAACGGTGGGATCCACCGATCGGTGGCGCGGGCCAGGTCGGTGATCCGGTCCAGGGCGCGGGGGGAGACCAGCGCGAGCCACAGCCCGCCGTCGGACCCGAACGCCTTCTGCGGGGCGAAGTAGTAGACGTCGGCCTGGGTGATGTCCATCGCGATCCCGCCGGCACCCGAGGTGCCGTCGACGAGCACCAGTTGGTCGTCGGCGGCGCCGTCCGGGCGCAGCACCGGAACCGTGACGCCGGTGGAGGTCTCGTTGTGCGCCCAGGCGTAGACGTCGACGTCGGTGGCCGCCGTCATGGTGGGGGCGTCGCCGGCGTCGGCGGTGACCACGCGCGGATCGGCCAGGAACGGGGCGCCGGTGGTCACGGCGGCGAACTTCGCGGAGAACTCACCGAAGGACAGGTGCTGGGCCCGGCGGCGAACCAGGCCGAACGTGGCCGCGTCCCAGAACGCCGTCGAACCGCCGTTGCCGAGCACCACCTCGTACCCGTCCGGCAGTCCGAAGAGGTCGCCCAGTCCGGCGCGGACGCGATGGACCAGCCCCTTGACGGCGCTCTGCCGGTGCGAGGTGCCCAGATAGCTGCCGCCGGATGCGGCGAGCGCGGCCAGCCCCGCCGGCCGCACCTTGGACGGCCCGCACCCGAATCGCCCGTCGGACGGGATGATCCCGGCCGGGAGGGTGATGACGGGTCGTGGTGCGGATGCGGCGGCGCTGCTGGCCATCGTGCGGCTCCTTGCGGGCGGGTGGGCGAACGGATCCCGGGCCCGCACAGCGGTCTCCCGAGCGGGCCGCGGGACCGGGCTATTGTCCCACCGGGCCCGTGTGTCCCGGCCCGCCGGGCGGCGCACCGTGGACGACGGGGGAGCCCGGGTCTGCCATGACGCGATTGCGGCCGCTGCGCTTGGCGGCATAGAGGTTGCGGTCGGCGTGGCCCAGCAGGGCGGAGGGAGCGGCGGTGCCGTCGGGGGAGCAGCTCACCCCGACGGACACGGTCACCGGCACGGCGCCCGTCAGGGGTCCCCAATCGGCGTCCTGCACGGCCAGCCGCACCGACTCGCAGCGGGCGGCGGCGCGGGAGCCGTCCAGGCCGGGGAAGATCAGCGCGAACTCCTCGCCGCCGAGCCGGCCGACGACCTCGCCGGGTCGCATCGCGAGACTGAGCGTGGTCGCCAGCTGCTGCAGCACGGTGTCCCCGACGGCGTGCGAGAGCTCGTCGTTGACCCTTTTGAAGAAATCGGCGTCGACGATGGCCACCGACAGCGGCTGTGCGGCGGCCGCGGCCCGCTCCAGCAGCTTCGTCATCTGGTGATCGAGGAAGCGCCGGTTGTACAGTCCGGTCAGTGGGTCGCGCATTGCCAGGTCGCGGAACTGCTCGACGTCCCGTCGGGTCTCGGCCTCGTCGAACGTCGCCTGCACCAGCTGCGCCCGCGCCTCCTGCTCGTCGGAGTAGGTGGCCGTCACCGCGTCGTGGTAGGCCCGGTGGGCCACGTAGGCCTGCTCGAAGTCCTCCCGTGCCGCGAACGACGCGGCCTGCTCGCGCAGTGTGCGGGCCACGGTGATCGTCAGCCCGCGCATCCGCGCCAACGATTGCGCGAACGCGAGATAGGTCTCGGCGGTGACGAAGTCGCCGAGCCGGCGGTAGGCCTCGGCGGTCGTCAGCGCGGCCTCCGGCAGCGCGTACGGTTTCGGGTCCTGGTCGTCCACCGCCAGGTCCTGCACGGCGTCCGCGGCGGTGATCTGCGACGCGCCGGGCAGCCGCGGCTCGAGCACGTGGATGGCCTGCTCGAAGTTCTGGTACATCATGTGGACGCGGGCCAGTGTGTCGACCTCGGAGGTCTTCAACGGGATCCGGCGCAGCCGGGAGAGCTCGAGCATGCTGGCGGCGTGCTTGCTGGCCGTCGTCACATCGCTTTGCTGCCAGGCGAAGTAGCCCAGCGTGTTGTGGATGGCGATCGCCTTGCTGCTGTCGCCGATCGCGTTCGCCAGGTCCAGTGCCCGGTCGTGGCAGTGTTGGCTGTCGATACCGGGCCCGTAGGCGGTGCCCAGCATGCACAGGTGATCGATGAGGATCCGGGAGGGTATGTCGTCCGGCAGCAGTTCGACGCTGCGGATGCCATTGATGCGTGCGGTGGCGGAGTCTCCGATGGAGTGCGTGACCATGGCGAGCAGGAAGTGGCTGCGGGCCAGCGCGTGGCTCGCCCCGATGGTCTCGGCCTGGGCTCGGATGCGTTCGATGGTCTGGGCCGCGTCCAGCACCTCGCCGCGGCGGATCGCCATGTCGGCGAGCACGAGCCGGGCGCGCAGGTGGAGCTCCACCAACCCCATCTCCAGTGCCGCCCGGGCGATGTGCTCGGCCGACCGCCGGTGCGAGTCGAGGTAGACGGCCCGGTCGGTCTCCAGGGCGATGACGGCGTCGCGCGCCTCGCTCGCCGTCAGCGACGCGGCAGGGGCAGCGCCGGACGACGCGCACGTCCCGGCGGGCACAGGCGTCCCGGCGGGACCGGGCATGGCGGGCTGGTGCCCTCCGGTCGCGTCGCTCCCACTGCTCACACGTACCTCATCGGCGTCTGGCGTCCCTGGGTGAGCCGCCGCCCGCACAGCTCGAGTGGTCGGATCCATACTAGTCCCGGGCCCACCGCCCCGGGCCCGTCCTGGGCACACCGCGCCGAGTCCATCCCGGCGCACCCGCCGGGCGACGCGATGTGAGGAGCGCAGACCATGACAGCGGCCGACCACATGGATCGGATGCGGTACGAGTACTCCAGCACGGGACTCTCCGAGGCGGACCTGGCGCCCGACTGGCTCGGCCAGTTCCGCCGCTGGTTCGACGAGGCGGTGGCCGCCGGCGTCGTCGAACCCAACGCGATGGTGCTCGCGACGGCCGCCGCGGACGGCACGGTGTCCTCCCGCAGCGTGCTGGCCAAGCATGTCGATGACGCCGGGGTGGTGTTCTACACGAACTACGAGTCCGCCAAGAGCCGCGACCTGTCGGAGAATCCGCACGCCTCGGTGACGTTCCCCTGGTACGGGCTGCACCGGCAGATCCACCTGCGCGGTCGGGTCGAACGGGTGGGTCGGGACGCGACCGAGGCGTACTGGGCGATCCGGCCGCGGGGTTCGCAGATCGGATCGTGGGCGAGCCCGCAATCCTCCGTCATCGCGGATCGCGGCTCGTTGGACGCGCTGCAGTCCGCGATCGAGCAGCGGTTCGGCGGGCTGGACGGCACCGATCCCATTCCGGCTCCGCCGCACTGGGGCGGCTGGCTCGTCCGTCCCACCGTCGTCGAGTTCTGGCAGGGCCGGCGCAACCGGTTGCACGACAGGTTGCGCTACCGGCGGACCGGCGACGGATGGGTGATCGAGCGGTTGGCCTCGTAGCGCCCGCGCCGGTGCCGACGCGCCCGCCGCACGTGACAGAATCACCGACAGCGGGGCACGAAGGAGACAGCAGATGACGCGACCGAGCGACGGCGTGCCCGGGGACGGCACCGACCCGCACGCCGCGCCGCCGTACGACGGACCGGGTGACCCCGCGCCCGGCTACGCCCCGCCGCCCTCCGCTGCTTCCGGCGCCGGCTACGGCCCGCCGCCCTACGGGCCCCCGCCGTACGCCGCGCACCCGTACGCCCCGCCGCCCTACGGAGCGCCGCCCTACGGAGCGCCGCCGTACGGCCCCCCGCCCTACGCCATGCCGTACGGGCCCGGCTACGGCTACCCGCCCGGCATGCCCTACGGCGCCGCGACCTACCCGCCGGTCGGGCTCGGCCCGGAGCGCCCGGGGGTGGCCGTCGCCGCCGCCGTGATGGGGTTCGTGCTGGCGCCGCTGTGCCTGCTGGGCAGCATCATCACCGCGGTCGCCGTGGTGACGGTGCGCTACTACGGGTCGCCGGAGTGGGGGGTGCCGGTGGGCGTGCTGCTCGCCGTCGCCTCGCTGGCGGCCGGCGCGTCGCTGGTGGTCGGCGGCGTCAACTGCCTGCAAGGACGTCCGATCATGCTGCGCGTGGCCAGCGGCGTGGCCGCCGCCGTCGCGGTGGCGTGGCTGGTGCTCACCTCCGGCTCGTTCGGCCACCCCTGGGACCCGTACTGGCAGGTGGCCTCCGGCGCCTATGTGTGGCCCGCGCTGTACCTGGCGCTCGGCATCACCACGCTCGCGCTGGCCTCCAGTCGGCAGATCGGCGACTGGCACGAGGAGAGGTCGGCGGCCCGATCGTGGTGAGCGCGGCGGGGATGACCATCCCCGCGGCGCGCCGATCGACCCGAGAGAACGGAGAGGTATGACGAAGCATCCGGCGACCGCGCCGCAGCCGGGCCCCGGCCCCGTCACCCCGAGCACCAGCGCGAGCGCCATCCCGCGCCCGGCCACCGGACACACCTGGGAGCTGCGCCGCGGCACCGCCCGGGCCCGCATCGGCGAGGTCGCGGCAGTGCTCCGCGGGTTCTCCGTCGACGGGGTGCCCTACACCGAGACGTGGCCGGACACCGACACCCCGCCGATGGGCTGCGGCATGGTGCTCATGCCCTGGCCGAACCGGGTGGCCGGCGGCGAATGGCGGCACGCCGGGGCCCCGCAGCTGTTGGACATCACCGAACGCGACCGCGGCAACGCCATCCACGGGCTGCTGCGGAACACCGCCTACCGGGCGACCGAGGTCGGCGACGACACGGTGACGCTCGCCGCCCCGATCTACCCGCAGCACGGCTGGCCGTTCACCCTGGACACCGCCGTGCGCTACGCGTTGACCGACGACGGGCTGGACGTCACGCACCGGGTCACCAACGTCGGCGCGCAGCCGGCCGTGTTCGGCTGCGGCGCGCACCCGTACCTGCGCGTCGGCGCCACCAACAACGGCGAGTGCGAGCTGACGATCCGCGCCGGCCGGGTGCTGGTCACCGACGACGCGATGATCCCGGTCGACGAGACCGCGCTACCGGCCGACCTGGCCGGGCTGCGCAGCGGAGCACGCGTCGCCGACCTCGACCTGGACACCGGGTTCGCCGGGCTGGAGCCCGCCGGTGGTGACGGACGGTTCGAGCACCGGCTGCGTGCCCCGAACGGCAGCGGCGTCACGCTGTGGGCCGACCCGGCCTTCGCCTGGGTGCAGGTGTTCACGCCGCACGACTTCCCGGGCGACGACGGCCCGCGGCAGGCCGTGGCGATCGAGCCGATGACGTGCCCGGCGGATGCACTCAACTCCGGCCAGGGGCTGATCGGGCTGCAGCCCGGCGAATCCTGGAGCGGCTCGTGGGGCATCACCCCGATTCCGGCGTCATAGTCGAACGGCCCGGCCCGGCGAGTACCGCATCGCCAGGCCGGGCCGCTCCCGAAACGTCGCTACCGAGCGTCGTCACCGAGCCGTCGTCACCGAGCCGTCGTCACCGGTCGCCGAGCGCCACGTAGTCGCGGGCGCCCTCACCGATGTAGACCTGGCGCGGCCGGCAGATCTTCTTGCCCGGGTCGGTGATCATCTCGCGCCACTGGGCGATCCAGCCGGGCAGCCGGCCGATCGCGAACAGCACGGTGAACATCGAGGTGGGGAAGCCCATCGCCTGGTAGATCAGGCCGGTGTAGAAGTCCACGTTCGGGTAGAGCTTGCGCTCGACGAAGTAGTCGTCGGACAGCGCGACCTGCTCGAGCTGCTTGGCCAGATCCAGCAGCTCGTCGGTGGCGCCGAGCTTGGCGAGGATCTCGTCCGCGGTCTTCTTGACGATCTTGGCGCGCGGATCGTAGTTCTTGTAGACGCGGTGCCCGAAGCCCATCAGCCGGACGCCGGGCTCCTTGTTCTTGACCCGCTTGACGAACGCGTCGATGTCTCCGCCGTCCTCCCGGATGGCGGCCAGCATCTCCAGCACCGCCTGGTTCGCCCCGCCGTGCAGCGGCCCGAACAGCGCCTGGATGCCGGCCGAGATCGACACGAACAGGTTGGAGTCCGCCGAGCCGACCATGCGCACCGTCGACGCGGAGCAGTTCTGCTCGTGGTCGAGGTGCAGCAGCAGCAGGGTGTCCAGCGCCTTGGTCAGGGTCGGGTCGGATCCCGTCTCGGCGCCGAACGACATGGTCAGGAAGTTCTCCACCAGACCGCGCGAGGCGTCCGGCGCCACCCGCGGCTCACCGGCGGCGGCCTGGTGCGCGTACGCGGCCAGCGTGGGCAGCGCGCCGATCAGCCGCACCGTGGCGCGCTCGACCTGGTCGGCGTCGTACGGATCGAGGATGTCCTGGTGGTAGGTCGACAACGCCGAGACGGCCGCGGACAGCACCGGCATCGGGTGCGCGCCGGGCTCGACGGCGTCGAACAGGGCGCCGAGCCGGTCGGGCACCTCGATCTCGGCGACGACCTTCGCGGTGAACTCGTCGAGCTGGGACGCGGTGGGGAGCTCGCCGTAGATGAGCAGATACGCCGACTCCAGGTAGGAGGACTGCTCCGCCAACTGCTCGATCGGGTATCCGCGGTAGCGCAGGATCCCCTCACCACCGTTGATGAACGTGATCTCCGAGGTGGTCGAACCGGTGTTGGTGTAGCCCGGATCCAGCGTCACCAGCCCGGTGGTCGACAGCAGCTTGCCGATCCCGAATCCGGAGGAGCCCTCGGTGGCCTGCGTGATCGGCAGGTCCAGGGTGGTGTCCCCGTGCGTGAGGGTTACCCGATCCGTAGTGCTGGCCTCGTCTGTCATCCGTATCTCGCCTTCTTGTCAGTCGGAGACGCTTGCACGCCTCGTGACTAAGATTAGTTGCCATTTCGAGACGATGGGCGCCGGGTTACGTGCCCTTTGCCACACCTGGCCGAAAATTGTGTGGTGCGAGCGGCGTCATCCCGTCATCTTTGCGGTCACCGGGGCGTCGGTATGACGGAGGTCGCGGCGCTCCGCGCCCGTCTCGCACTTTCCTATTCCGGACACTAGGCTCGCTGTCTAACAGGGAGTCACCGAGCAGTACACGCCGGCGTGGCGGCCGCAGGACCTGCCCACCGAACGGACCTGCCCACCGACACGACGAAGGGGCCTTCGAGATGAGTCTGACGCTGGCATCCATCCTGGCGGAATCGGCGATGCGGCACCCGGACCGGGAAGCGGTCGTGATGGGCGACCACCGCATCAGCTACGCCGAGCTGTGGGACCAGACGATGCGCTACGCGGCGGTGCTGCGCGACCAGGGCGTCGGGCCCGGGGACACGGTGGCGCTGCTGATGCCGAACGTGCCGGACTTCCCGCGGGTGTACTACGCGGCGCTGTCCCTGGGCGCCGTCGTGGTGCCGGTGCACGCCCTGCTGGTCGCGCCGGAGATCGCCTACGTGCTGCGCGATTCGAAGGCGAAGGTGCTGGTGGTCGCCGCCCCGCTGCTGCAGGCCGGCGCCGCGGGGGCGGCCAAGGCGGGCGTGCCGGTGCTGGCCACGATGGGCGGCGACGACGTGCCGCGGCTGGACCTGCTCGCCGAGTCCGCCACGCCGCTGGAGACCTACGTGCAGCGCGATCCGTCCGACCCGGCGGTGGTGCTGTACACCTCCGGCACCACCGGGTCGCCCAAGGGAGCGGTGCTCACCCACCTGAACATGACGATGAACGCGATCGTCACGGCGACCTCGGTGATCCACATGGAGACCGACGACGTGCTGATGGCGGCGCTGCCGCTGTTCCACTCGTTCGGGCAGACCGTCGTGATGAACGCGTCGTTCTTCGTCGGCGCCGCGATCGTGCTGGTGCCGCGGTTCGAACCCGGCCTGGCCCTGTCGATCCTGGTGGAGGAGAAGGTGACGGTGTTCGCCGGCGTGCCGACGATGTACATCGCGCTGCTGGCGGCCGGCCGCGCCGATGCGCGCCGCCCCGAACTGCGGATCTGCGCCTCCGGCGGCTCCAGCCTGCCGGTCGCGGTGATCGACAAGTTCAAGGAGATGTTCGGCGTGGACATCTACGAGGGCTACGGACTGTCCGAGACGTCCCCGGTGGCCACGTTCAACCAGGAGGTCTACGGGCGCAAGGCCGGCACCATCGGCCGGCCCGTGTGGGGCACCGACGCGGCGATCGCGACGGCGGACGTCGAGGACCGCATCGAGTTCCTCGGCGTCGGCGAGATCGGCGAGGTGGTGCTGCGCGGCCACCACATCTTCTCCGGCTACCTGAACAATCCGGAGGCCACGGCCGCCGTCATGGTGGACGGCTGGTTCCGCACCGGGGACCTGGGCACGGTCGACGAGGACGGTTTCTTCTCCATCGTCGACCGCAAGAAGGACCTGATCCTGCGCGGCGGGTTCAACGTCTACCCGCGCGAGGTCGAGGAGGTGCTCGCCGGGCATCCGGCGATCGCCCAGGTCGCCGTGGTGGGCTTCCCGGACGACGTGCACGGCGAGGAGATCTGCGCCGTGGTGGTGCGCGCGCCGGACGGCGGCGACCTGGACGAGGCGAGCCTGATCGAGTGGTCGAAGGAGCGGCTCGGACGGTACAAGTACCCGCGGCGGGTGGAGTTCGTCACCGACCTGCCGCTGGGGCCGTCCGGCAAGGTGCTCAAGCGCGAGCTGGTCAAGGGTCTCTGAGCCGGCACGGGCCGGATCGGCGGCCCGAGCAGAATTTTTACCTCCGCTTTTCCGGCGCGTGGCAACCCGTGGCGAGGTGACGCGTCCT
>CAZIIX010000033.1:0-4046 GCA_964539345.1 uncultured Actinomycetes bacterium
GGCAAGGGGTGCGGGAATGACGGAGGAATCGCTGGCCGGACGTCGCGCGCTGGTGACCGGCGGCGGGAGCGGGATCGGCGCAGCCTGCGCCAGCGCGCTCGCCGACGCGGGCGCGATCGTGACGGTGGCCGATGTGAACGCCGAGGCATGCGCGGCAGTGGCCGATCGGATCGGCGGCCGGACCTGGGTCGTCGACCTCGAGGACACCGCGGCGCTCGCCGAGTCGTCCCTGGACACCGACATCCTCGTCAACAACGCGGGGATCCAGCACGTCGCGCCGCTCGGCGAGTTCCCGCCGTCGATGTTCCACCGCATCCTCGGGCTGATGCTCGAGGTGCCGTTCCTGCTGATCCGCGCCGCCCTCCCCGGCATGTACCAGCGAGGCTTCGGCCGCGTCATCAACATCAGCTCGGTGCACGGCCTGCGCGCCTCCGCCTACAAGTCGGCCTACGTGGCGGCCAAACACGGCCTGGAGGGCCTGTCGAAGGTCACCGCCCTGGAGGGCGCCGACCATGGCGTCACCAGCAACTGCATCAATCCGGGGTATGTGCGCACCCCGCTGGTCGAGCGCCAGATCGCCGACCAGGCGCGGGTGCACGGCATCGCCGAATCGGAGGTGGAGCGCACCGTGCTCCTGGCGGAGACCGCCATCAAGCGCCTCGTCGAACCGGAGGAGGTCGCGCAGCTGGCCGTTTGGCTCGCCGGCCCGCAGGCGGCGATGGTCACCGGAAGCTCCTACGTCATCGACGGCGGCTGGACCGCAATATAGACGGGTGGACGGACGTGAGCACGATGGCCGCAGACAGCGCCGGGGGCACCAGCGGAGCCGGTGACGGACGCCGGCGACTGGTTCGGTACGACCGACGCGCGGGCGCCGCGCTGATCACCCTCGACCGGCCCGAGCGGCACAACGCACTCGTCCCCGACCTCGTCGCCGACCTACGGGACGCCATCGCCGCCGCGCGCCGGTACGAGGAGTGCCGGAGCGTCATCATCGCGGCAACCGGCCGCAGCTTCTCCACCGGCGGTGACGTCGCCGAGTTCGCCCGGTTCGACGGCGCGGCGCTGCGCGAGTACGCGCGCCACCTCGTCGGATCGCTGCACGAGGCGATCATCGAACTGCTGCAACTCCCGCTGCCCACGATCACCGTGGTGCACGGTGCGGTGACCGGCGGGTCCCTGGGACTGCTGCTGGCCAGCGACATCGTCATCGCACACCCGGACGCCACCATCGCCCCCTGGTACGTGCAGGTCGGCTTCTCCCCGGACGGGGGATGGACCGCGCTGCTTCCGGACCGGATCGGCCGCTCCCGCGCCGCCCGCTGGCAGCTGACGAACGAAACCGTGTCCGCCGCCACCGCTCTCGCATGGGGGGTGGTCAGCGAGACCGATGACGACCCGCTCGCGGCGGCGCTGCGCACCGCGCGGACGATCGCCGGCATGCGCCATGGCGCGGTGACACGCACGACGCGGCTGCTCCGGCCACCGATCGACGCCGTGCGCGCCCGGCTGGATGCGGAGGCGCAGAGCTTCATCGAACAGATCGCGACGAACGAGGCACGCGACGGCATGCGCATGTTCCTCGACCGCGGCGCGGGACGGGACGGCAACGGGGAGGCTCGGAATGCTCTTACCTGATCTGACGGCGAAACGCGCGATGATCCACCCGCAGCGCGCCGCGCTGGTCGACCCGGAGCGCGGTCGCACCATCAGCTACGCGCAGCTCGACGATCGCGCATCGCGAGCGGCTGCGTTCCTCGCCGAGGAGTGGGGCGTCGTCGCCGGGGATCGGATCGCCACCCTCGCGCACAACCGCACCGATGCGGTCGAGCTGCTCTTCGCCTGCGCGAAGATCGGGGCGGTGCTGGTGCCGCTGAACTGGCGGCTCGCGCGCACGGAGTTGGCCTACATCCTGGACGATGCCGAGCCCGTGGGCCTGGTCCACGATCGCGCCCACCGCGAGATGGCCGGTCTGCTGCGTGACGGTCGCGCGGGCCTGCGGACGCTCGATGCCGATACCGACTACGAGGCTGCGCTCGACGCGGCGTCGGGCCGGCCGATGGTCCACGATCCCCGGGACGAGACCGCGCTGTGGTACCTGATCTACACGTCGGGAACGACCGGCCGGCCCAAGGGCGTCCACCAGACTGCGGGTATGGCCCTGGTGAACTACCTGAACATCGGAATCGCAGCCGGTATGACCCACCACGATCGGTTCCTGTCCGTACTGCCCCAGTTCCACACCGGAGGATGGAATCTGTATACCCTTCCGATGATCCTGGTCGGCGGAACCGTCGTCATACCCAAGGGTTTCGATCCCGCTCAGACACTGGAGCTCTTGCAGACGGACGTCACCGCATTCTTTGGCGTGCCCGCCGTGTACCAGATGTTGGCCGAACACCCCGACTTCCCGCGCGCCGACCTCTCCGGGGTGCGCTCCTGGTCGGCGGGCGGTGCCGCGATGCCGGTGCCGCTGATCGAACGTCTTGCCCGGGCCGGAGTGTCGGTACAGCAGGGGATGGGCATGACCGAGACCGGGCCGACCGTGTTCCTCCTCGACGAGGAGCACGCCGTCAGCAAGGCCGGGTCGGTCGGCACACCGCAACCCTACGTGGACGTGCGGATCGTCGACCGCGACGGTCGCGCGGTTCCCACGGGACAGCCGGGCGAGCTGTTGATCCGCGGCCCCGGCGTGACCACCGGTTACTGGCGCAACCCGGCGGCGACGGCATCGGCATTCGAATCGGGCTGGCTGCACAGCGGCGACGTGGCACGGCAGGACGAGGACGGCTTCTACTACCTCGTCGACCGGATCAAGGACATGTACATCTCCGGCGGTGAGAACGTGTATCCGGCCGAGGTCGAGGCCGTCATCCACCGATTTCCCGGGGTGCGCTCCTGCGCCGTGATCGGGGTGCCGGACGAGCGGTGGGGCGAGGTCGGTCGCGCGGTCGTCGAGCCGGAACCCGGTGCCGGGGTCGAGCCCGCCGCCATCCGCGAATTCTGTCGCGAGCATCTGGCGGCCTACAAGGTCCCGGCGACGGTGCAGGTCGTCGACGAGCTGCCGCGCAGTGCCATGGGCAAGATCCTCAAACACCTGCTGCGCGGCGACACCGCGACGCCGGCGCACTGACCGCGGGCCGGCACGATGATCATCACCCAGGACCATCTCGACGGGTTCGCCGCGGTGTCGGGCGACGACAACCCCATCCATGTCGACCCGGACTTCGCCGCTCACACCGCATTCCGATACCCCGTCGCGCATGGCATGTTCCTGTTCGGGTTGGTGTGCGCGGCAGTGCAGCGCCGACGGCCGGACGCCCACATCGCCGAACAGGAGCTGATGTTCCCGGCGCCGACGCCTACCGGCACGTCGGTGACGGTGGTGATCACCGGGGCCGACGGCACCGGCACGGCCGCAGAGATCGCGTGTGCCACCAGCGTGGTACACGCCGACGGCACCGTCGGGCTGCAGGGCCGCAGCCTGCTGCGGCGGCCCCGTCGGACGGCCGCCCGCTCGGCGCACATATCCGACGTGCCGCGGACCGCCACGCCACGCAGCACGGTGACCGACGGCCCGCCCGCGCGGCCGATACGGAGCGATGACCGGGCGGCGTGGTGGGAGCACGCGGTCGGTCGGTCCGCGCATCTGACCCGGGCGTACACGGCCGACGACATCGCGACGTACGCGGCCCTGACCGAGCACAGGGGAGGCGACGGGATTCCGGAGCCGCTGATCGCCGGGTTGTTCTCCACCCTGCTCGGCGTCCATCTTCCCGGCCCTGGCACGAACTATCTCAAACAGTCGGTGCGGTTCGTCGCCGCCGCAGCGGTCGGGGAGCCGCTCACGGCCACGGTGCGCATCGCCCGCACGGTCCCGGACAAGCGCCTCGTCTACCTGGACACCAGCGCCACCGGCGCCGGCGGACGCCTGCTCGCCGACGGACGTGCGCTGGTGCTCGCCGGGGGGATCGCCCGGGCGGACTAGCCTCCGTGGCGTGCACGTGGTTGTGGGTGTCCCGTGGCGGCGTGCACGTGGTTGTGGG
>CAZIIX010000033.1:4146-15974 GCA_964539345.1 uncultured Actinomycetes bacterium
GCACGGCGCAGCGTGGCAGGCGGTCGGCCGCGAGAACCCGGGGCACGGTCGGTGCGTCGGCCGGTGGGCTAGTCGGCACCGACCGGTCTGCGCCGCTGCCTGAGCCGCGCGGCCAACCCGCTGATGCTCGGCAGCAACCCGCGCGGCAGGAACAGCACCACCGCGATGAGCAGGATGGCGTACACGGCGTAGGAGAACACTGCGGACGCGTACACCGGCATGCCCGGCATGGTGCCGAGACTGTTGAGCACCTGGATCAGGATCGTGATCACGGCCGCCCCGAGCAGCGGGCCCCACACGGTGCCCAACCCGCCGACCACGGCCATCACCACGAACTCCACCGACAACAGGACCGGGAACGAGCCCGGCGACACGTAGCCGAGGAAGAACGCGTACACGCCGCCGGCGAGTCCGGCGAACGCGGCGGACAATGCGAAGACGGTGAGCTTGTACCGGGTGACGGGCACTCCGGAAGAGGCCGCCGCCGTCTCGCTGGTCGACAGCGCGCGCAGCCCCCGACCCGGCCGGGAGGCGATGATGCGGCTACTGACGACCAGCACCAGCGCCACGCAGATCCACGTCAGGTACGCGTAGGACCGCGGCGTGACGAGCTCGAACGACCCGATGCTGAACTGCGGGACCCCTTGCAGGCCAATGTCTCCGCCGAGGAACTCGACCTGCCCGACGATGGACAGCAGGATCAGCTGCAGCGCGAGCGTGGCGAACGCCAGGTAGTGTCCGCGCAGTCGCAGGATCGGGATGCCCACCAGCGCGGCGACGATGGCGGAGACGATCGGCGCGCACACCAGCCCGACCAGCGGCGGCCAGCCGTGCATCACCATCAGCGCCGCCGTGTAGGCCCCGACGCCGTAGAACGCCGCCTGGCCGAGCGAGACCTGACCGGCGAATCCCATCAGCAGCGAGACACCGATGGTCACCATGGCGCCGGTGCCGAGCAGCACGTAGACGGTGATGTTCGACCGCGACAACCCTAGTGGCAGCAGCAGGGTCACCACCGCGATGACGGCGATGACGGAGAGTCGCAGGACGCGTGTGCGGTCCATGGTCACGCGACCTCCTCGGTCAGGGTCAGGCGTTTCCTGGCCTGCCAGATCATCACGGCCAGCATCAGCGCCAGGGCGACCTCGGTCTGATAGGAGGCGTTGATGTATCCGGCGATCATGGACTCGACGACGCCGAGCACGAGGCCGCCGACCAGGGCGGCAGAGGTGCGATTGAGGCCGCCGAAGATCGCGGCGGCGAAACCGTTGACCGCGAGCGCGATGTCGGAGTCGAACGACACCGACTGCAGCGGTGTGACGAGGACCCCGCCCAGCCCGCCGAGAGCACCGCCGAGGCCGAACGCGATCAACCCCATCACGATCGGATTGATCCCGAACACCCGCGCCGCGTACGGATTCGAGGCACATGCGGACAATGCCTTGCCCATGTAGGTGCGGGTGAAGAACAGTCCGAGCGCCAGGAACGTCACCAACGTGGCGCCGATGACGACGAAGTACTGGATCTGGATCAGCGCGCCGGCGATCGTCACCGTTCCTTGGGCCATGACGAAGGACACCGGCTGGTCGCCCCAGATCGCCACCTCGATCGCATAGGCCAGGATCGCGGCACCGAGCGTGATCACCAGCGACGACAACGGCGGTGTGCCGCGCTTCCCGATCGCCAGGAATCCGATCCCCACTCCCCAGGCCGCGGCCACCAGGATGGCGAGGACCTCGGCAGCGCCGTGCGGGAGCCCATGCCCGAGCATGGACGCGGCCATCAGTCCGGCTACCACGGCGAACGTGCCCTGGGCGAGGTTGACCACGCGCGTGACCCGGTGGATCGCCACGAATCCGGAGCCGAGCAGTGCGAACGAGCACCCGTATGCCAGTCCGGAGATGAGATAGCCGATGAAGTCGCTCACGGTTGTGCCGCCGTCGGGTCGGAGGTGCTCGGGTCGGGAGTGCTCGGTCCGGGAGTGCTCGGTTCGGAACCGGCGTCGTCGTCGCTCCCGATGAGGCCGTCGGACTCGCTCAGGCTGCCGAGATAGGCGCGCGCGACGTCGGGGCTCTCGGCCAGGTCGGTACAGCGCCCGGACGCGGTGATCCGCCCGCTCTCCAGCACATACGCGCGCTCGCAGAGGTCGAAGGCCAGCCGCGCGTTCTGCTCGATCAACAGGATCGCGGTGCCCTGCTCGCGGTGCAGCTCCTGCAGGTGCTCGGCCAGTTCGGCGATGACGAGCGGATCGAGGCCGAGCGAGAGCTCATCGATCGCCAGGATGTCCGGCTGCGCCATCAGTGCCCGGCCCACGGCGACCATCTGCTGCTGACCGCCGGACAGGGTGCCGGCCAACCGCTTCGAGAGCTCGGTGAGCCGCGGCAGGATCGGGTACACCCGGGCGGGGTCGCGCACGGCGCGCCCGCCGGGTACCTTCCAGGCGCCCAGTCGCAGATTGTCCGCCACCGACAGGTCGGGGAACAGCTGCCGGCCCTCGGGCACCTGTGCCAGCCGGCCGTCGATGCGCACCGTGCCGGACGCCTTGCGCACCACGCCGGACAGCGTATTGACCAGCGTCGACTTGCCGGCGCCGTTCGGGCCGATGAGCGCCACCATCTCGCCCGCCCCGACATCGAGCGACACACCGTCCAGGGCGGTCGCCTGTCCGTACCGGACGACGAGATCGTCAACGTGCAGCACTGGCCTTGCCTCCCCCTAGGTACGCGGCGATCACCCGCTCGTCGCTGACCACCTGGTCCGGGGTGCCGTCAGCGATCGTGTGGCCGAGCTCCAGCACCATGACGCGGTCGGCCAGCCGGGTCACGAACGCCACGTCGTGCTCGATCAGCAGGATGGTCAGACCGTGGTCCCGCAGTGACTCGATGAGCTCGGCCAGCTCACGCCGCTCCGCCGACCGCAATCCGGCGGCCGGTTCGTCGAGCAGCAGCAGCGTCGGCCGGCTGCACAACGCCCGCGCCACTTGCAGCCGGCGCTGCTGGCCGATGGGCAGTGCCTCGGCGGGGCGATCGGCCCACTCGACCAGCCCGACCTGGGACAGCGCGTCGAACGCCTGGTCGCGGATCTGCTTCTCCTCCCGGCGGAACAGCGGGAGCCGCAGCGTCGCCGTCATGAACCCGTGGGTGGTCCACGAATGCGCGCCCACCATGACGTTCTCCGCGACCGTCATGTCGCGGAAGATGCGCGCGCCCTGGAAGACGATGGCCATTCCCTCGCGGGCGCGGCGGTGCGGCGGCAGCCGATCGATGACGTGGCCGCGGTAGGTCACCGACCCGGAATCCGCCTGCAGGTGTCCGCTGATGATGTTGAACAGCGTCGACTTGCCCGCCCCATTGGGGCCGATGATCCCGCGCACCTCGCCGTCCGCCACCGACAGCGACACGTTGCGGACGGCATACACACCGCCGAAAGACCGGGATACGTCGCTGATGTCGAGCAAAACCCAGTCTCCCTCAATGTCGCCGAGCCATGCCGAGACGAGCGGCCTAGCTCAGCGTCTTCTCCAGCTGCTTCTTCGACCAGTCGGTGATCTTCAGACTGCCATCGGCCTGGATCTGCGCGATCGCCACATCGTCGACGGACAGACCGGAGTGGTCGTCATCGCTCATCTTGTACACGCCCTCGGTGGACGGCATCGTGATCGTGTTGAGGGCCTTCTGGATGTCCGTCGGGTCGGTGCTGTTGGCGTCCTTGATGGCATTGGCGATGAGGTAGACCGCGTTGTAGCCGTCGAATGCGAACTGCGGCGGGTAGTAGCCGTTGTTCTTCTGGAACGTGTCGGCCATCTTCGTGGTGATGTCCTTGACCTCCGAGTCCGGCAGGTCCGGCCCGACCGAACCGAGCGCGCAGGACAGGATGATGCCCTCTGCCGCCGACCCGGCGGGCTCGGTGAACAACGTGCTGGCCTCGGCGTGCGTCATGAACAGCGGCATGTCCAGCCCGGCCTGTTGGAACTGCTTGGTGATCGCCACCGCCGGCGGACCGACCGCCCACACCACCAGGCCCTGCGCGTCGCTGCCCTTGATGTGGGTCAGCACGGAGGAGAAGTTGGTGGTGCCGGTCTCGAACGTCTCCTCGTCGACGAACGTGATGCCGTACTTGTCGGCGAGCTTGGACATCGTCTTCCAGCCGGCCTGGGCGAACGAGTTCGCCGTGTCGTAGGCGACGGCCATCTTGGTGATGTCCTGGGCCTGCATGTAGCGCAGCAGCTGCTCGGCCGAGACACTCGCGGTGAACGGTGCCATGAACACGTACGGCTTGACCGGCTTGACCTGCTCGTCGGCGGCCGCGGTGCTCACGTACGGGATCTTCGCGCGCTCGGCCACCGGAATGATCGCCAGGCTCGAGTTCGACAGCGACGATCCGACGACCGCGGACACGTTCTCGTCCACGAGCTTGTTGAACGCGATGACGCCCTGATCGGGCTGCGTCTTGTCGTCCTGCACCACGATCTTCAGCGGCCGGCCCAGCAGCCCGCCGGAGTCGTTGATCTCCTGCACGGCCTGCTCGGCGCCGAGCTTGTCGTTGCTGCCGAGCGCCTGGTAGGCGCCGGTGAGCGAGGCGATCTGCCCGATGACGATCGGGTCGCCGCTGGGAGCGCCGCCGGAACCCTCCGGGGCCGAGGACGCGCCCGACTCGGGCGCTGCCGCCCCGGAATCCCCGCCGGCCGAGGCGGTGTCGCTCGCACCGGCACCCGTGTTGTCGCCGCCCGCGGGCGCGGAGTTCGCCGGCGTGTCGCCACCGCCGGTGGCGTTGTCGGAACCGTCCCCGGAACTGCCGCACGCCGTCACGGCCATCGCCATGATGCTGCCGACTGCCAACAATTGTGTCCACCGACGCATGTCCGCTCCCCTGTTCCTCACCGGTACACCACGATCAAAGACGCCAAAAGACCGCCAAAAGACGCTGCCATCAGCAGTTTTCGTAACCGACCGAATGTTCGTTCGTAAATTACACCCGAGGTCACTCCGCTGCAACAGGAACAGCTCCGGATAGTGACGGCGTGTCGGATCCGGCGGCGGGGCCGTCGGGGCGGGGGGACCGCCGCTGGGTCAGCCCGCACGCGGCGGGATCGCCGGGACCAGCAGCCGTGCCGGACGGTCGGGCCCCCAGTGCAGGGTGCAGCGGCCCGATGGGGTGTGCGGATAGCGGGCGGGGAAGTTTCCGGTGAGCGGGTTGGACGGCCACAGCCAACGACCGCCGATGACGAGCCGGAGACTCTCGCCGGGCCGGAACAGGGTCGCGGAGTGCCCGAGCGCGATCTCGACCGGCACGATCTGGCCGGGCCGCAGCGGTTCGGGGGTGTCGAAGGTGTGCACCGGCTCGGCGGCGGTGGACAGACGATCATCGAGCCGTCGCAACGAGACCTTCTGCCATCCGGTGGCGACCCGGTCGCGACCGAAACCGTACGAGCCCTCGAACCCGAGATACGCGGCGCCCCGCCATTTCTCGACCCCGACCACGAGATCGACGTCATCGCTCCCGCGGGCCTCCACCCACAGGCGCAGGGCCATCGGTCCGGTGAGCTCGGTCTCGCCGGTCACGTCGAACGTGAAGGCGGCCGCGCGGCGCCGGGTGTGGAACGTGACGGCGCCGTCGCGATCGGGTGGCGCGTCGGCCAGTCGCGCCCCATCGGCCAGGTACAGCGGCGTCCACCGCGTGCGGGGCAGCGGCCAGTCGTCCTCGTCACGGACCTCGACGATGTGGTCGCCGGACTCGCGCACCTCCACCCGGACGTGTGCCGGCTCCGGAGTGTCGCCGCCGCGCAGGTAGCGGTCGAAGAATGCCAGCTGTGCCCGCCGCGCGGGTTCGCCGTAGAAGACGGTCCATTTGCCGCCGCGGTGGGTGTAGGCGAAGCGATGCGGCGAACGGGCCCGCTCGAACGCGCGGAACGATCCGCGGGAGTGCAGGTCGTTGTCCGAGAAGCTCGTGCAGACCAGCATCGGGATGTCGATCGATGCCACGTCCGGGGCGAGCGATTGCCACCAGTCGTCGCGCAGCGGCCGTTCCCGCTGCTGTCTGCCCAGGTCGGTGTCCAGCCGGCTGGTGCGACGGGTGGCCGCGGACCAGATGCGGGTGAAGCCGTGCTCGTAGAGCCCGCCCGGACGCATCAGGTCGCGGTACGGATCGGTCATCCCCTCCCAGGGGCAGATCGCCTTCAGCGACGGCGGCGCCATCCCGGCGACCCGGTACTGCGTCATCGCCAGGTAGGACACGCCGAGCATCCCCACGTCGCCGGTGCACCACGGTTGGTGGCCGAGCCATTCGACGAGGTCGTAGACGTCGCGCGCCTCGGCGTCCGTCATCAGCGACCCGACCCCCTCCGAGGTGCCCGAGCCGCGCAGGTCGGCATTGACCACGGCGTAGCCCTGGCCGGTCCACCATGCCGGATCGGGCGCCTCCCAGGTGGTCAGGGTCGAGAAGGACACCGGGTCGGGTTGGCGCATGATCCGGTACTGCGGGGAGAACGACGACCGACGTCCCCGACGGCGCGGGAACTTGTCCTTGCCGTAGGGATGGGCGGACAGCAGCGTCGGGAACGGCCCGGCTCCCGGTGGGCGAAACACGTTGACCCGCAACGTGACACCGTCGCGCATCGGCACGGCCACATCGAGCTCGGTGACCACGCTGCCAGGCTCCGGTTCGTAGACGGTCACCGGGGGACGTGCGATACCGCGCAGGCGGCCGAGCGCGTAGCGCAGTGCGCCCGGTCGGTGCCAGGCACGCTCCAGGCCGGACGACGGCACGGTACGAGCCATGGCAGCCTCCACGATTCCACCGCCAGCGGTGCCCCGCCGGGGTCGCGACGATCCGGACGCGGGTGGCGACGGATCCACCGTCATCCTGCCCGCTCGGACTCACACCCGGCCTCACACCGCGCACCGACGACGCTGTGAGGGTCGCGAGAGGCGGGCCGCACACACTCGGTCCCCGAGGACGGGGCGAACCGGTCGCCCCACAGACACGAAGGAGACCCCCATGAGCCGCAGCGACGTGCTCGTCTCGACCGATTGGGCCGAGCGGAACCTCACCACCGGTGGGCTGGTGTTCGTCGAGGTCGACGAGGATGTCACGGCGTACGACACCGGTCACCTCCCGGGTGCCGTGACGATGGACTGGAAGGCCGATCTGCAGGATCCGATCCGCCGTGACTTCGTCGACCGGGTCCAGTTCGAGGAGCTGCTGTCCCGCAAGGGCATCGGCAACGACGACACCGTGATCCTCTACGGCGGCAACAACAATTGGTTCGCCGCGTACGCCTACTGGTACTTCAAGCTCTACGGCCACCGGAGTGTGCGGCTGCTCGACGGCGGTCGGAAGAAGTGGGAGCTGGAGGACCGGCCGCTGACCGTCGACCCGGTGACGCGCCCCGCCACGACCTACCGGGCCAGCGAACAGGACCGTTCGATCCGGGCGTTCCGTGACGAGGTCATCGCCGCGATCGGCGTGCACAACATCGTCGACGTCCGGTCGACCGACGAGTTCTCCGGCAGGCTCTTCGCGCCGCCGCACCTGCCGCAGGAACAGCCCTATGTCGCCGGCCACGTCCCCGGCGCGCTCAACGTGCCGTGGAGTAGGGCGGCCAACGACGACGGCACGTTCAAGTCCGATGCCGAACTGCACCAGATCTATGCCGGGGTCGACTCGGCAAAGGACACGATCGCCTACTGCCGCATCGGCGAACGCTCCAGCCACACCTGGTTCGTCCTCAGCGAACTGCTCGGCCGGCCCAATGTGAAGAACTATGACGGTTCCTGGACGGAATATGGATCCCTCGTCGCGGTGCCGGTGGCGCGCGGCACCGAGTCCTGATCGGGCCCGGCATGTACTTCAAACAGTTCCTGCACGACGACCACGGGTGCGCCTCGTACGTCATCGCGTCGCGCAGCTCCCGCGAGGCGGTCGTCGTGGACCCGCAGATCGACGTCGACCGATACACGGACCTGGCCGCCGAACGAGGCTATCGGATCATCGCCGTGATCGACACCCACCTGCACGCCGATCACATCTCGGGCAACCGGACGCTGGCACGGGCCACCGGCGCCGCCGTCCACCTGCACGCCTCGGCCGACGTCGATTTCGCGTTCTCCCCGCTCGAGGACGGCGACGTGATCGAGGTGGGGCAGCTCGGGCTCCGCGTGGTGCATACGCCCGGGCACCGGGTCGAATCGATCTCCGTGCTGGTGGTCAACCCGCCGCGCAGCCCGCAGCCGTCGATGGTGCTGTCCGGTGACACGCTGTTCGTCGGTGACGTCGGCCGACCGGATTTCGGCGGGGCAGAGGGTGCGGCGCAGCAGTGGGCGAGCGTCCAGCGGCTGCTCGCACTGCCGGACTGGGTGGAGGTGTTCCCCGCGCACTTCGAGGGCAGCTGCGGGAAGGCGATGTGCGGCAGGCCGAGTTCGACGATCGGCTTCGAGCGCCGCTTCAACCCGGTACTCGGCCTAGGCCGCGACGGATTCTTGGACTACGCCGCGCAGCCACCCGCGCGGCCGCTCAACATGACCGCGATCCTGGCGACGAATCAGGGCCGCGCGGACCTGCCGTACGCTCAGGACGTGCGCGCCGCACTACCGCCTCGGATGGATGTCGAACAGGCCAAGCGTCTGCGAGCCGCGGATGCGCTGACCCTGGATGTGCGCGAACCGCACGAGTACGCCGCCGGGCATCTCCCGGGAGCGGTGAGCCTGCCGCAGGCCGACCTGCTCACCCGCATCGACGAGATCCCGCGCGACGCGCGGATCGTCGTGGTCTGCGAGACGGGTGTGCGTTCGCAGGGCGCGGCGCGGTTCCTGGTCGGGCGCGGGTACCGCGGGGTCACCGATCTCGTCGGCGGGACTGCAGCGTGGCGGCGGGCCGGCGCGCCGTTGGAATTCCCGCCCGACACGGCCGGATGCGGGCTGCCGAGCCAGCCGGCGCACGGCGAACCGGCGGCGCCCCCGGGCGCCGCCTGACCACCGGATCATCGCGGCCCGATCCACGTTCCAGCCGTGCCGGGTCACGGTCCGACCACAAGGAGGAGCAATGCGAGTCTTGGTACTGGGAGCGGGTTTCGGCGGGTTGGAGTTGACCAGCCGGCTGTCCGAGGAGCTCGGGCACGCCGTCGACGTCACCCTGATCGACAAGTCCGACGGTTTCGTCATGGGCTTCTCCAAGCTCGACGTCATGTTCGGGCGGACCACCGCCGCGGCCGTCCGCCACGACTACGCCGACATCGTCAAACCCGGGGTCACCTTCGTGCGGACCACCATCCGCTCGATCGACCCGGACAGTCGCAGCGTCGACACCGACGCGGGCCGGTACGACGGCGACGTGCTGGTCGTGGCGCTCGGCGCCGACCTCGACCCGTCCGCCACCCCGGGGCTGGTGGAGGCGGGCCACGAGTACTACACGCCGGAGGGAGCGTTCGCGGTGCGCGACGTGCTGGATGCGTTCCGCGGCGGCCGGGTACTCATCGGAGTGACATCCACCCCGTTCAAGTGCCCGCCGGCGCCCAGCGAGACGGCGCTGATGATGCACGACTTCCTGCGCGCCCGCGGCCTGCGCGACGCCTCCGACATCGGCCTGGTGATGCCGCTGGGCAGCCCCATCCCACCATCGCCCGCCGCCTCACGGTCCCTTCTTGCCGCGTTCGCCGAGCGCGGCATCGGCTGGTACCCGAACCGCGTGGTGCGGGCCCTCGACCCGCAGCGCGGAGTGGCGATGCTCGCCGACGGTGACGAGCTTCCGTTCGACCTCTTCCTCGGGGTTCCCGCGCATCGGGCGCCGGACGTCGTCGAACGCTCCGGGCTGTGCGAGAACGGTTGGATCCCGGTGGATCCGCTCACCCTGCAGACCAGATTCCCCGACGTCTACGCGGTCGGGGATGTGACCAGCGTGGGCACGCCCAAGGCGGGGGTGTTCTCCGAGCGCCAGGCCGGCGTCGTCGCGGACCGGCTGATCGCTCGCCACCGCGGCATCGACCCGGACGTCACCTACGACGGCACCGGAGTGTGCTACATCGAATATGGCCACCGGCAGGTCGCCCGCGTGCAGGTGACCTTCCGCAGCGGCGAACGGCCCACCGGCACCTTCGACGAGCCGTCCGAGGAGCTGCTCGCGCGGAAGGCGGACTTCGGCCGCGGGCGGGCCCGCCGCTGGTTCGGCACGGACTGGAGCAATTACTAGCGGTGTGAGCCGCGTGAGAGGCGGACGGTGCATCCTCGACGGATGAATGATCACCATGACGACGGGGCTGCCCGTCCGCCCCGTGCGAACCGAGAACCTCGCGCGGCTGCCGGGCCCGCCGCCGGACAGGGACACATCGGCACCAAGCGCACCGCACTGGTGACCGGGGCGAGCAGCGGTATCGGTCTGGCCACCGCCCGCGCGCTGGCGAGGCAGGGCTGGACCGTGTTCGCCACCGCCCGCCACCCGCAGTCGGCCGCCGAACTGCGGGCGCTGGCGGCAGACTCGCCGTCCGTGGAGGTTCGGACACTCGACGTCACCGACGACTGGTCGGTGCGCTCCTGCGTCGGTGCGATCGTCACCAACCTGGGTCGCATCGACCTGCTGGTGAACAACGCCGGCGCCGGGCACCGCGGGACCCTGGAGCAGCTCACCATCGACGAGATCGCCACGACGATGGACGTGAACTTCCTCGGCGTCGTGCGGGTCACCAAGGCGGTGCTGCCGGTGATGCGCGCCGCTCGCCGCGGCCGGATCGTCACCGTGACGAGCCTCAACGGGGTGGTGGCCCTTCCGTTCAGCGACGCCTACAACGCGGCCAAGTTCGCCGTCGAGGGACTCATGGAGGGTCTGGCGACCGTGCTGCGGGAGTTCGGAGTGTTCGTGTCGGTCCTCGAACCGGGCCCGGTCCGCACCCGGTTCTTCGATGCGATCGGCGGGCGTGGGCGCGCGAGCGACCCCGCTGATCCCTACGCCGCGCCCCTCGCCCGGTACGACGCGCGCATCGCGGGCATGGGAGCCGCGGGGCAGAGCGCGGCGTCGGTCGCCGACGTCATCTGTCGGATCGCGGAGGAGCCGGAGCCCGCCCTGCGCTACCAGTCGTCGGCCGAGGCGACCGAGATCGCGGCGCGGAAGCTCATCGACCCGACGGGACGCAGCCTCGTCGATGCGACGGCGGCGCTCCTGCAGCCGTGAGCGGCTGCACCCCGGTGGACGGTGGCGCAGTGCGCCGCCCGGTCATAGCCACTGTTCGATCAGCCCGGCTTGGCCGATGCGTTCCCCTTCGGCCCAGGCTGCGTCGAAGTGTGCGGTGGACAGGGTCCGCCGCGCTTGTGCGACGCGCCGATCGGTGCCACGGTGGTGCGGCCACGGGCGACCGAGCCGGTGCTGTTCGGCGTGCGACGCCGCGTAGCAGCGCACGGCCTCGATCGGCCGGCCGGCGGCCATGTAGTGGTTGCCGCGGGTCTCCAGCGTGTCGGCGATACCCCGCACGCCGAGCCTGAGCTGCCCCTGGAGCGTGGCGGTCGACCAGCGCAGGCCCACCTCACCGTCCCCGCTGAGCAGCGCGGCGACGGAGGAGACGACACTGCACATGAACCTGGCGAGCTCACTGCCGGCCGCCTCGTACTCGTCGGGCATCTCGGTCATCGTCGGGGCGACGTCGCTCTCGTGCGTCTCCAACCGGGACAACCGATGGTATTGCGTCGCGCACAGGCGCAGATCGTCGTCGCCGAGCCGGTCGGCCAGGTCCATGGCAACTTCGGCCATGATCGTTGCCATCGGAAAGTCGTCGCCGATCCAACAGCACAACGTCGTGACCAGCAGCAGATCGGCGACCCGCAGCCAGGTCTCGCGATCGGGCTCCG